>JBGAJY010000320.1:0-2928 GCA_044224705.1 Saprospiraceae bacterium | reverse complement strand
CCCCGGGTGTAAAACGAATTGTACCCAAAAATTTCGAGGTCGACGGATTTGCCGGTTTGGGCCGTTTCAGGCGCCACGCGGGCTACGCCGGGCTTCAACGGAACGAGCAAGCCCACGCAAAGCGCGTACAGGACCAGGACAACGGAGAGGGTTTTCCACCACATAATTTATAATGAAGTAATCTTTTTAATGAAGGAATGAAATAATGGACGACCGCTTCCTGGCCGCGAAACTTCATTATTTCATTCAGGTATTATTTCCTTCAAATCATTAGTCTTTCCAGATAAAAGGGAACAGCACGAAAGTCAGCGTGATCAGAATCGCGTCGATTGCGAGCAGGTTCAGGATATCGCGGTCGTAGGTCATCAGGGGCGGCATGAGCCCGAGCGCAAATTTGGATAAATTGGTCAGCGTCAGCAGTATCGGCAGAATCACCGGAAAACTCAGGATCGCCATCAGCGTAGCGCTGTTGTTGGCCTTGGCTGCAATGCTGGAGATAAAGGTAAAAGCAATGGAGAAGCCCAGGCTGCCGAGCGTCAGGGTGAGGGCGAATAAGCCGGGGTCTTTCACCGGATTGCCGGCTACGACGCTGTACGTCACAAAGGATAATCCGCTTAGGACGATCAATAAGAGCGTGTTGTACAGGATTTTGGCCAAAAGCAACATAGCCGGTTCGGCCAGTTGGTAATAATAGAGCTGCCGGGCGCCGCTTTCCTGTACGAAACTTTTGACCACGGCATTGATCGAGGCGAAAAGCACGACCAGCCAGAACAGCACGTTCCAGATCTTCGGCCCGATGTCGGCCTTCGCCGAGGCGATGTACACCACGAAAATCATGCTGAATACGTACAACACGATGCCGCTGATGGCGTAGCGTTGGCGGAATTCCAGCAGGAACTCCTTGTGTAACAGGGCGATGAAATGCTTCCAGTTCATAAACGGAGAATGGCAAAGGTAGGGTAGGGCGGCCCCGCTCCAAGCGGCTGCAACAATAAAATTTACTTTATCTTTGCAGTCCGTTTTGTCCGACATTTGGACGCAGGAATCTCCTCCCGGAAAACCCTAAAAATTCAACAAACACAGCCACATGAGTTGGTTCAAACGACTGAAAGAGGGCGTCTCCACGGCCACCAAATCCAAAAAGGATGTCCCCGAAGGCATCTGGTACCAGTGCAAAAAATGCAAGGAAGCCAGTACCACGAAGGAACTGCGAGACAACTACTATAAATGCCCCAAATGTGATTACCACACCGCGATCGGTTCGCGGGAGTATTTTGAAATACTCTTTGATAATCAGGAGTATACGCGCCTGCACGACGACCTGATCTCCACCGACTTCCTGCATTTTACCGACCTCAAACCCTACGGCAAACGTCTTGAGGAAACCATGAGTAAAACAGGCCTCAACGATGCTATCGCCGTTGCCGATGGCAAAGTCAACGGTTATCCGCTCGTGGTGGCCGCTATGGATTTCCGCTTCATCGGCGGCTCCATGGGCTCCGTGGTCGGTGAAAAAATCTCGCTGGCCATCGACCGTTCGCTCGAAACCAGGGCCCCGCTGATCGTGATCTCCAAATCGGGCGGCGCCCGCATGATGGAAAGTGCCTTCTCGCTCATGCAAATGGCCAAAACCAGCGCCAAACTTACCCTGCTCGCCAAAGCCGGCATTCCGTATTTCTCGCTGATGACCGACCCGACCACCGGCGGCGTCACGGCCTCCTTCGCCATGCTTGGCGACCTCAACCTCGCCGAACCCGGCGCCCTGATCGGCTTTGCCGGACCGCGCGTGATCCGCGAAACCATCAAACGCGACCTGCCCGAAGGCTTCCAGACTTCCGAGTTTTTGCTGGAAAACGGCTTTGTCGATCTGGTTGTCAACCGCAAGGACCTGAAGGAGACGATGAGCGACCTGCTGGCGTTTTTTGCAGCGTCCGAGCGTTGAAAACACCCAATTTTTCTAAAACAGACGGAAAAAAGGTCGCGAAAGCAACCGTCGGTACCCATAGCTCGTGTTACTTGCACAGCTGTTACTGAACCGGTTAATTCCTCGCCTTATGTTCCATTTGTACCGTTTTCTCCTGCTCGCCGCTCTGCTGGCGGGCGCTTCCTGCATGGAAGCCCAGGTGGTCGTCAACGAATTGCTCGCCTCCAACGCCGTCAACCTCGCCGATCCCGATTTTCAGCAATACTCCGACTGGGTCGAACTCTACAACGCCGGCGGCAACGCTGCGGACCTCAGCGGCTGGCACCTCACCGACAACCAGAACGATCCGCTCAAATGGACCTTCCCGGCCGGGGCCGTTCTGCCTGCCGGCGGCTTCCTGCTCATCTGGACCGATGGCGAAAACACGGGCCTGCACACCAGTTTCAGGCTTTCCGCCGACGGGGAAGAACTGGCACTCTATGACCCGAATGGCAACCTGGCCGACCAACTCAGCTACGGCGTGCAGCAAACCGACATTGCCTACGGCCGAAAAACCGATGGTAGCGCCGCGTGGGGCTATTTTCCGCAGCCCAGCCCGGGCGCCAGCAACAACGGAAAACCGTTTTACAAAGACTTCGTGTGGGCCGTTCCCGTGTTTTCCCAATCAGGCGGATTTTTTGATAACCCATTGACCATCAATATCCAGAACCTGACGGGCTACGGCGTGGTGCGCTTCACCACCGATGGCTCCAACCCGGCCAGCAATTCGCCCGAATTCACCCAGCCGCTCGAGGTGTCGGCCACTACCGTGGTCAAAGCCCGCATTTTCAGGGCCGACCGGCTGCCGGGGCCCGTGGTGACCAACACGTATTTTATCGGGGAAAATTTTCAGAACCGGGGCATCGCCGTCATGTCGATTTCCACGCACCCGGACTACTTTTTTGCCGCCGATTCGGGCATTTACGTGCAAAATTTCAAACCGGACTGGGAAGTGCCCATCCATC
>JBGAJY010000068.1:0-23611 GCA_044224705.1 Saprospiraceae bacterium | reverse complement strand
GGATGCTCTCTCCTTTTTATAAACCTTATCAACTTTATAAACCCTTATCAACTTTATAAACCCTTATCAACCTTTTACAATCCAAGCAAATGCCCCATCAAATCCTGTTTGGTCTGGAGGTATTCCAGGTTGTCGGCCTGGGGTTCGATCACGAGCGGGATGCGCTTGGCTACCTGGACCGGGGAGCGGCGCAGCGCTTCCACCTTGTCGGGGTTGTTGGTGATCAGTTCCACGGAATGAATACCGAGGTCTTGGAGGATGGCGACGGCGCATTCGTACTGGCGCGCGTCCACGTCGAAGCCCAGGTGGGTGTTGGCTTCGGCGGTATTCAGGCCTGCGTCCTGCAGGTTGTATGCTTTTAATTTGTTGATCAGTCCGATGCCGCGGCCTTCCTGGCGCAGGTAAATGACCACGCCACCGCGTTCGGCGGCGATGCGCAGGGAAGTGTGCAATTGTTCGCCGCAATCGCAACGGCGCGAGCTGAACACATCGCCGGTCATGCACTCCGAGTGAATCCGCACGGGCACCGGCAAAGCCGGATCAAAGCCGTCGGCCACAAAAGCCACGTGCGGCATCCGCTCGTTGGCGGAGCTCGCGTAGGCCATCATGGTGAAAGGTCCAAAGTGTGTGGGAATCCGGGCTGCTGCTTGTCGTTTAAGCATCTTTAAGGTTATTTGACGGACAGGACGAGCAGGATGGAAACAGGATGAACCTGCTTTTGATTGCGGGCATCCTTTTCATCTGAAATCTGCTTTGTTCATTCTGTCCTCCTCGTGTTTTTCCTGCCGGCAAAATTAGCCGAAATTCTCGCGGGAAGCACTGCTTAAACGAACACTGGCGGCTTAGGTTCAGACGATTACCGTCGAACGGGGTCTTTTTTGCTCCTGCCGGTTCAGTTTTCTGGCAAAATAGAACTGCAGCGGCAGCAAGGCCAAAGTCGGGCCGAACCATTGCAGGTACCAGGGCAGGAAATGCGCGGCATTGACCGTAAATGCCGTACTGGAAGCCATAAAAGCCCCGATCATGGAACTCACGTGCAAGCGGTACCAATCCATGGGTTTCACCCGCACGGCCCCGGGGCGGAACAATCTGATATTCCGCCACGTATCGCCGAGCGCCATTCCGCCAAACACGGCAAACAGGATCGGAAACGCCAGCATGCTGCCGTCCATAAAATGCCCGGCCGCGCGCCACAGCATCCAGATGCCGAAAACGCCGAGCAAAACCGTGTAGCCCCAATCGAACAGCCCCGGCTCCCGCAGGTTTTTCATAAAACGCATGGCCCGCACTCCGCGCAGAATGCCTGCAAAAACAAGGGTGGAAATGCCGCAGAGGAACTGAAAAAATACCTGGTCGGGCCGCTTGAAATACGCCAGCCAGGCCGTGACGCACACCACCAGCATCGCGTAAAAGAATACTCTACCCGCCTGACGGTGCTTTTGAGGGTTTTTGAAATTGTAAAAAATGGCGACCGGACCGGCGATCAGTGTGGAGGCGCCGGCAACAACGTGGATGATGAGTGAAGCTTGACCGAGCAGTTGTTCCATTGTCGAAGAAGGTTGTAGCGGGAACATACCCGCGTTTTTGATTCGGCAACAAAAGAACAGGCCGCCGGAAAGAAGCGCCGGAAAGAGGGGTTGTTGACAATAATTTGGGACGAACGACAAACCCCGGGGGCGAACGGCAAACCCCAGGGGCGAATGGCAAAGCCTTTTCAACAGCATCAGCGCTCGGCAGAAGTATCCAGCGCATCGATCCGCACCCGGATGGCATCGTTCAGCGAACGGGACACGGGCACGGCGGCTTTTACACCGTGCAAATGCAGTTTGTACCCTTGCGCATTGCCGGTGATCCGGATCACCTGGTCGAGATTGACCAGAAACGTGCGGTGGCAGCGGAAAAAGGAGGCCTGACCCGCCAACGCGTCTTCAAAACGACGCAAAGCGCCGCGCAACATCCGGTTTTTGACCTGCCCGTCTTCCAGAAAAAACACTTGAACATAGTTGTCGGCCGCGGCGATATAAAGGAGATCGTCGGGCAAAATGCTCAGGCTTTCGCCCTGGTTTTCGCCGCTCAGCACCAGCGGAGTGCGTTCGGGATGCTCGTGGTGATCGAGGTGGCGCGAGAGGTCGGCGGCCTCCGCGGAGTAGCGCTGCATGAGTTTCATTTGTTTCAAAAAAACGCCGAGCACCGTCGGGAAAATACCGACCGACCAGGTGGCGAATTGCCAGAACATGAAGCCCCGCCAGCTGAGCGCCCGATCATAACGCCAGGAAGAATACAGCATGTTGGCCGTCGCAATGGCCGAAACGAACAGGAGCGTAGCCGCAATTTCTTTCCAAACCTTCCAACCGGCTTCCACAAAAACGCGGGGAAAAAGGCGTTCTACATAGCCCCACAGCAATGTTACAACGACCGTAATCAGCCCGTATTCCGCGCAAATACGCAGCCAGATCCAGGTTTCGTCTTCTTCAATTTGGGCGCCGAAAGGCCTCAGGAAAAACAAAAAAAACGTCACGAACAGCCCGCTGAAAAAAGCGATCCGCCAGTTCCAGCGGTCTTTTTCGTACAGCGGATAAGGCTGTCGCAGCCATTTTATGACGTTTCTCCAAAACATGCCGCGAAAGTGGGGCGGACTTTTCAGTTGAGCAAATCCGTTTCGGCCAACTTTGCAAAGCAGAAGACAAAAGGCCGGCTGGAATGTTGGGATCGGAGGCTTACCTTTGCTCTCCGTATTTTCCCTGATTTTTATCCAGGTCCGGCCGCCCTCCCACACCGGACCATATAACCTGCGAACACCACCTTGCCACTCATCAAATCCATTTCCGGCTTTCGCGGCACTATCGGCGGCCGCGCCGGCGACAACCTGACGCCACAAGACATCGTCGAATGCACCGCCGCTTACGGCCAATGGGTACTCGACACCACCGGCAATCCACTCATCGTCGTCGGCCGCGACGGCCGCATGTCGGGCGACATTCTCAACGGACTGGTCGTCAACACTTTGCGCGCAGTCGGCATCTCGGTGATCGACCTCGGACTGAGCACCACGCCGACGGTCGAAATGGCCGTTCCGGCCGAGCGCGCCGGCGGTGGCATCATCCTCACCGCCAGCCACAATCCCCGCGAATGGAACGCCCTCAAACTCCTCAACCACCGCGGCGAATTTATCAGTGCCGCCGACGGAGCGGAGGTGCTGGCCCGAGTTTCCGGAGGAGCAATCCATTACGCTCCCGTGGACAAACTGGGCGGCTACCGGCAGGACAATTCCTGGCTGCAGCGCCATCTCGAGATGATTCTGGCCTTGCCCGCAGTCGACATCGCCGCCGTACAGGCTAAAAAATTCAAGATCGTCGTCGATGCCGTCAATTCCACGGGCGCGCTGGCCGTGCCGCCGCTGCTCGAGGCGTTGGGCTGTCAGGTGGTGCTGCTCAACGGCGAGATCAATGGCCAGTTTGCGCACAACCCCGAACCCTTGAAAGAGCACCTCGGCCAACTGTGCACGGAAGTACGGCAACAGAAAGCCCAGCTCGGCATCGCCGTCGACCCCGATGTGGACCGGTTGGTGTTCGTGTGCGAAGACGGCGAATTGTTCGGCGAAGAATACACGCTCGTGGCCGTGGCCGATTACATCCTGGCCCGCAACGGCGGCGGCAACACGGTGTCCAACCTGTCGAGTACCCGCGCCCTTCGCGACGTGACCCTGCGCTACGGCGGCGAATATTTCGCAGCAGCCGTCGGCGAGGTGAATGTCGTGGAGAAAATGAAGGCCGTGGGCGCCGTTATCGGCGGCGAAGGCAACGGCGGGATCATCCTTCCCGAACTGCATTACGGCCGCGATGCGCTGGTGGGCATTGCCCTGTTTCTGAGCCATCTGGCCCGTTGCGGCAAACAGATCTCGACGCTGCGCAACACCTACCCGGATTACAAAATGGCCAAAACAAAAATTGAGCGCAGCCCCGACATCAACCTGGAAAAAATCTTCGCCGCCCTGAAAGAGAAATACCGCAACGAACAGATCAACACCGAAGACGGGCTGAAAATCGACTTCGAAAGCGGCTGGGTGCACCTGCGCCCTTCAAACACGGAACCCATTATCCGGGTGTATTCGGAGAGCAAATCGGAGGTGATCGCGCAGAATCTGGCGAAGAAGATCATCAGCGATATTCAGGAATTGCGCGGCTGATCCACAGCCTCTTATTGCCCGTTTTCCGTCTTTTTCCTGATCAAATCCAGGAGCAATTCCGGCTCGTTCGTTGTGATGAACTGTACGCCTCTGGCCATCAGCCACTCCATTTCAGCGGTCTCATTGACGGTCCAGGCATTCAACTGCAGGTTGTTTTTTAAGGCTATCGCCGCCCAGTCCGGGTGTTCGTGGTACACCGAAAAATGATAGTCGGCCCCGCTGATGCCATCGGCCTTCAGTTGTTCGGGCGAATGATCGCCTTCCAGGTACTGCGTGATGGCGTCGGGATACAGGCGCCTGATTTCCAACAGAATATCGTAGTCGAAACTGATGTAAACCACCCGGTCCTGCGCGTTGAGTTCGTTCACCAGCGCCACGGTTTTTCGCGCGATTTCCCTGCTCCGCTCCTTGCTGGTTCCGGAGGCTTTTATTTCACAAATCAGTTTGGTTTCGGTGTTCCTGGCCATGCCGGCCAACAGGTATTCCCGCAGGGTAGGCAACTTTTCACCGTTGCTCAGCGGATAGGCCGCGAGGGTCGCGTAACGCGTCTTTTCAATCGGCAAGCTGTGGTAATCGGGGTCGTGGTTGATCACCAGCGAATCGTCGGCCGACAACCGGACGTCGAATTCGGAGCCCGCACAGCCCATTTCAATGGCCGCCCGGAGGGAAGCCAGCGAATTTTCAGGCAGGCCGCGTTGCTTCCAGGCGCCACGGTGCGCGATCACGGGGTTGGGCAGCGGAATAAAATCCGTGCGGAAAGGGATGGCCGGAAAACCCTCTCTGTTGTACAGGTTGGCATCGATCGGACTGTCGGCCCAGGCGTAGCGCAGGGCCACGGCTTTTTCCACCAAAGGGCTGGACACCACCACCCTGTCGCCTTCGATCCGGGCATCTGCCCACACGAATTTTTTGTCCTCCCCGGCAATGGCGAAGGCCTTCAATTGCGCGCCTTTTACCATCAGCCCAGTTCCCACGCCGCTGAATTCGACCATCGCCTGCGGGCCTTCAAAGGTGCAGCGTTTGTACCGGGGCCCTTCCGCGATCAGCTCCGGCCGGCCATACGCGATGCGCATGGCGCCGTCAGCCAGGCGGTCGGACACCTCTTTTTTCTGGTGCGGATGAATATCTGAGGGGTTACCCACGTCGGTCGTCACGGCCATGGCCGTGTTCGGCAGCGCAAGCGTCATGGTTTGAGATTCCCGCAGCGCCGCCCAGTCGCTGTCGAAAGGCTCGGGAAGAATGGGGCCGAACGAAGAAATCTGGGCAAAAAGGAAGGGAAAATCGCCCTGTCCCCAGCGGTTGCGCCAATCGGTGATCAGCGCCGGGAACAAGGACCGGTATTCCAGCGGCTGCCCGGCATTGCTTTCGCCCTGGTACCAAATGACGCCGCGCATCGCCATGGGCAGCAATGGAGCGATCATCGCATTGTAAATGACGGCCGGCTGGTGCTCGATGGCGCCTCTCCCGCCCGTCAGGTCTTCCAGCACGGCAATGATTTTGAACTTGGCCAGACCTGCCAGGGGAATCGTTTTTTGGTTCACCACCACGTTGAAGATGTCTTCTCTGGGGCTCAATCCGCCGCCGCCGCGGTCGTCCTGCACCTTGATCACGAGCACATTGCGGCCGGATTTCAACACGCCGGCGGGGATGTTGTAAGTCCGCAGCGCATCCCATTGGTAAGTGCTGCCGAGAAATATGCCGTTCAGGTAGGTGGAGTCCATGTCGTCCACCGGCGGCAGGTGAAGGACGGCTTCGCGGCCGGCGTCGGCTTTATCGACTTTAAAAACGATCCGGTACACGGCGAAACCATCCAGATTCGGGTAGCCCTGTTCCTCCCATTCGCGGGGCAAATACATGTCTTCCCATTTGTCGTCGTCGAAGCCCGGACGCGTTGCTTTTTCCAGAAACGCCGATTTTTCCCTGATTTTTTCCCGAAAACGCGCGTCCAGCGTGCGCTGCCGCTCTTCGAGCCGGTCGAGGGGAAAGGGTTGTATTTTTTGAATAAACGTGCTGCTGTACCCCGGAAAATCGTGCAGGCCTTCGAAACTCGTCCAGGCCTGCGCGGGGGTGCCGCCCCAGCTCGTGATCACCAAACCCACCGGCACCTGGAGTTTCCGGTTCAGTGCCTTGGCAAACCAGTAAGCGATAGCCGAGCAATCGGCGATGGTCGCCGTATCGATCGGCGACCAGTTGTTATCCAGAACGACATCCTGCAGGGGCGTGTTGGAAATGGCCTTGCGGAGGGTGACGAAACGGATGTTGTCGTTATGGGCCGTATCCATCTCCTGGCGGTAGGTGTCGCCCAGCATGCCCATGGTCCATTCCATGTTGCTTTGTCCGCTGCAAATCCAGACTTCGCCGACGAGGATATTTGTCAGTTCGATCCTCTGGTCGCCTGCCGAAACGCTCAGTTCGCCCGCACTACCGGCTTTGGCGGGGTCGAGGAAAAGTTGCCATTCGCCGTTTCGATCTGCGAAAGCCTTGTATTTTTTTCCTTTGAACGCCACGGTAACCAGTTGCTGCGCGTCGGCCCAGCCCCAGACCCGGATGGGTTTTTCCTGCTGAAGCACCATGCCGCTGGAAAAAATAACGGGCAGCCGCAGCTGGGCAAGGGCGAATTGGGAAAGCAAAAGGAAGGCAAATAGAAGAATACTTCGCATGATCGTGAAAGGGTAATAAATGACTCAAACGGCGGTCAGACCCGTAAGAAAACGTTCTTTTTATACATAAAATAGAGGAAAAGCCACTTGATCGCCATGATGCCGAGGATCGTGACGAGCAGTTCGAAAGGACTGCCGGCGAGTTGGGCCAGCCAGCCCAGCGCGGCTTTTGCCGTAAATTCCCAGTCGATAAAAACGACGGACATGTAGATCAGGATGGAATTCAGCCCGATGATCCGAAAAAAGAAGGCCCATTTTTGGTAGCCCCGCACGTCGATGACGTAGTAAAAACCCGACAGCAGCACGAGGCTGATGCCGCCGGCCTGCAGGGCGAAGGAACTGGTCCACAGGTTTTTATTGATCGGAAAAAACAGGCTCCAGCCCTGGGCTGCGAGGATCAGAACAAGGCCTGCGAACAGGAGGTACAGGGCCTTTTTAGCCGGCGCCGCGTCATTGCCCCTTAAAAACTGCCCGGTCAGGATGCCCATGAGGCCCGTGCTGATGGCCGGCATGGTCGACAGGAGACCTTCCGGGTCGTGGATGCCCAGGTACAGGCTGCCGGGCATCAGCAAACGGTCGACGTACGAAGCAAAATTGCCTTCCATCGTAAGGTCACCCGCCGCGAATCCGGGGGCCGAAAAGCATTTCATCAGCAGCCAGTAGCCGATGAGCAGGGCCGCGCACCAGATGGCCTGCGCCCTTTTCCCGGCGTATAAATAAATGATATTGGCCAACATGTAAGCGGTGCCGATGCGGCCGAGCACGCTCGGAAAGCGCAGTTTTTCAATGGGGTTGAGTGCCAGTCCGTTGTTGTAAATAATGCCGAGCAGCACCAGGACGAGCCCCCGGCGCACAATCCGAAGCAGCAGTTTGTTCCTCGGGGTCCCTTTTTCCAGTTCCTTGCCCACGGAGTACGGCGTGGCCACGCCCGCGATGAACAGGAACAAGGGGAAAATCAGGTCATAGGCCCTGAAACCGTTCCATTCGGCGTGGTCCATCTGGATGGACAGCGCGTTAAAAAAGCCGTTGCTCCACACCTTGGCCGCTTCGTGTGCCAGTTCGTCGGCGCCCATGATCCAGAGCATGTCGAAACCCCGCAGGGCGTCGAGGGAGGCCAGTCGCTGGGGAAGGGAGGGTTTCGTCATCGCCGTGTTTTATGTGAATTTGGAGAAAATGAGGATGCTTTGCCGGCCAGGCAGTGATTTTTGACAGGAGTGTTTTTTTTGACAGGATTTACAGGATTTACAGGATTTACAGGATAAAGTCGTGTCGGCTTCGCCGCCATGGATTTACAGGATTTACAGGATAAACGCCGGCTTCGCCGGCTTGCCACGAATGGGGGCGAAGCCGACACGACTTTATCCTGTAAATCCTGTAAATCCTGTCAAAAAAACACTCCTGTCAAAAAAAACACTCCTGTCAAAAAACCTGACCTATGGGGGTCAGGTATTTGCTTATGGCCTCTCACGAGTCATTTGTTCTCAACAATCGTGGTCAGGCTGCCCCGGCCACGGCCGTCGAAGGCTTTAATTTTGACAGTTCCTTTTTCAGCAATGGCGCCCGAATACACCCTGCTGCGCACCGTCGGCTCCGAACCGTCGGTCGTGTAGCGCAGCATCAGGCCAGGAAACTGAATATTGGCCGACACCAGCCCGTTTTCCGCCTGTGCGCCGGGCCAAGGAATGCGGTATTGGAATCCGCCGGCGAAATAATCGAGCCTCGGCAGTTCCCTTTTACCCATCACGTTGACAAAAACCGACCAGGCATCGAGGTACAGGCGGTCCATTTGGGCTTTGTCGCCGGCCCAGGCCGGATCGGGGGCCCAGGCGCGTTCGGCCACGCCCAGCAGTTTGGGCAGCAGCATGTACTCCATCAGGTCGACGCTGCGCAGGTTTTCCGCCCAAAGCAGCCCTTCGATACCCACGATATTGGAGCGCCCGAAATCAGTGAGCCGTTCCTTGCATTGAAACATAGAGGGGTCCACCGGATTGCCGTCGGGTCCTTCAAACGATGTTTTATAATAGTCGAAAGGGATGAAATAGAAAGGCTTGTCGATGTCCTGGAAACCGCCCCAGTAAAAACCGGGTTCGTCGGGATGCTTGAAATAAGCCAGATCGAGGTAGTTGTTGCTCACGGGTGAGAGCACCACTTTGTAGCCCGCGTTGGCCAGCCGGTAAGGCAGGTCTTCGGCGCCCCAGCCCACCACGTTGTTCCAGACGTGCAGCTGCATGCCGGCGTCGGCAAAACGGCCGTTCACGATCAGCGTTTTTTGCCCGTCGAGCGCGGTTTTGCGCATACCTGCCTCTTCCCAGGCCGACATAAAAAGTCCTTTCGATTGCAGCATCGCGTTGACGCGGCTGAAATAATAGTACCACAGGTCGTCGGTTTCGCGCACGGCCGAGTCGTTCCCGACCAGGGCCTGGCAGGCCGGCGACCGCTCCCAGACCCCTGCGGGCACTTCGTCGCCGCCGAGATGAATGGTTGTCAGGGGCGCCCCTGCGTCATTGTACATGCGCCGCAGGTCGTCCATCACCGTTTCGAGGAAACGGTACACGGAGGGCAGCGCCACGCACATGACGTTGTCCGTCCATTGCTGCGCCGAACTGTACACCGAACGGTCGGCGTGGTCGCTAAGCAGGTATTGTTCCGCCTCCTGTTTTTTGCCCTGGCGTATAAACCGGTCGTATCGCGCATCCATCGCCTTGATCGCTGCGCGGCTGTGCCCCGGCGTTTCGATTTCGGGGATCACGCGGATGTGCCGCTCTTTGGCGTATTTCAATATGTCGATAAAATCGGCTCTCGTAAAGTAGCCGCTGCCGAGCGATTTGCCCGGTTCGGGACCCGAGGCGTAGGAGGCAGGCAACATGGTTTTGCTGTCGGTGGTATGGCCTCTTTTCGCCCCCACTTCGGTCAGTTCGGGCAGCGAAGGCATCTCGATGCGCCAGCCTTCGTCGTCGCTGAAATGGAAGTGCAGCACGTTCAGTTTGTACAGGGCCATCAGGTCGAGCACCTTCAAAATCTGCTGTTTCGGCTTGAAATTGCGCGCCACGTCGAGCATCAGGCTGCGGTAGCCGAAGCGCGGTTCGTCGCGTACTTCCACGGCCGGGATGGCGGCGCTGTGCTGCGGGGAGCCGTTCCACAAACGGGGGGGCGCCAGCGACCACAACGATTGAATCCCGTAAAAAATGCCTGCGCCAGAACCCGCCGAAAGAACGATTTTTTCCCCGCCGACGCTGAGCCGGTAGGCCTCCTCTTTCCTGTCTTCTTTTTGCAAAACAATGCTTCCTGGGCCCGCGCCGTAACGGACGGGGATTTTTTTGGAAAAGATTCTGCCCAGTTCGGCAGCCAGGTATTCCGCCTCCGTCCGGAAGGAAGAATCGCTTTGAATACTGACCGCGGCACTCAGCGTGAACGCGCCGGGCATTTCCCGGTATTCCGCCGGGGTGGGGAATATTTTAGGCAAACCGGCTGCCGGGATGTCCTGTATCAGGCTGTTTTGCTGAAAAATCCTTTCTGCCGTGAACACGCCCTCGACGGTGTTTTTCAAAGGCGATACCTCAAAATGCGGGATCGAATAGCCTTTGTCGGGCGCTTTGTCCCAAACGATGTACATGCCTGCCGGCACGGCCGTATAATTGATCAGCAGCCCGTTTGAAAAATACTCGATGCGCGTCGAATCACCGGGGGCAATGGCGCGGAAAGATGCCGTGGGGGTGATTTTGTACACGTCGCCGTTCACCCGCCGGATGTCGACGCCGCCGGCCGGCCGGGTGTCGTCCATTTCCCTGCCCGAACTGAAATAAAGGGTCCAGCCGGCGGCCGGGAAAGGCGTTGTGCCTTTGTTGAACAGGGTAAAAGCCGATAAGCTTTGCTCCGAATTCCGGTAATTATTGCCCAGGAGCTGCCATCTGATCAGCAGGTCTTTTTCATCAAATCCGGGCGGGCGCCGGGCGCCGGTCAACAGTAAACAAGTGCCGAATACGAACAGAAGGAGGGTAAAACGATTCATGTGTGCGAGGGAAGGTTGACTGGAAAAACGGCGTAAAATATGACACCGTTTATCCCAAAATTTATGCGAATTAGAAATTCAAAGGGCTGGCGATTTTGACAAGTCTGCCCACTTGAAACTTGATTTCATCATTTGACAAAGGTTTTTTAGACAGGATTTACAGGATTTACAGGATAAAAGTCGGCTTCGCCGCCATGTGCGGGCAAGTCGGCGAAGCCGACTTTTATCCTGTTAATCCTGTAAATCCTGTCTAAAAAACCTTTGTCAAAAGAAATCGTGTCAAATTCAGCCTCAGGTTTGCATGTGTTCAATACCCCGGGTTCTGCACCAGATTCGGGTTCGCATCCATTTCCAGTTGCGGGATCGGCATGATCCAGTGGTTTTGGTCGCAGTGCGAATAGTCCATTTTGACGGGCGGCCCCACTACGCCGTCGGCGCAGGTGTAGGTGAATTCGTTGAGGGTGGTCATCACGTTGGTTGCTTCGCCCGAACGCACCAGGTCGTCCCAGCGCTGGGCTTCAAACGCGAGTTCCAGCCTTCTTTCGTTCAGGATAGCCAGTTTCATGTCCTGTTTCGACAGGCCGGCCGACACGGGGCTGAGACCCGCGCGTTCGCGCACGAGGTTGAGGGTGGCAGCGGCGTCGGCGGTGCTGCCGAGTTCGTTCTGGGCCTCGGCTTTCAGCAGTAAAATATCGGCCAGGCGGAGCAGGTAATAGTCGTCGCCGCTGGCCCATCCGGCCGGGTGTTTTTGTTTGAAATTGAACGGAATGCTCGTGGCCGGGTCGGCGCAGGGGTTCCAGTTTTCATCGGCCCAGCTGATCGGGTCGCCGTTGGCGTCGCGGTTCATGAACACGATATTGGCGCTTTTGCGGACGTCGTCGCCGGCTGCGTCGTAGGCGGCCACGAGGTCTTTGGACGGCACGCAGTATTTCTGCCAGCCGTCTTCGGGCGCCAGGTACAGTTCGATGCCCCAGCAGGACGCCGCCCAGTTGCCTTCCTGGAACGGGATTTCGAGGATCGATTCCGTGTTCAGGTAATGGTTCCCGTCGAACAGGTCGGCGTAATTCGGCAGCAGGGAATAGCCCGCCGGGCTGCCGACCACCGCGTTGCAGTGCTGCAGCACGTGGTTGTAATCGCGGTCGCTGCGCTGTGCCCACACTTTGGCCAGCAAAGCGTTGGCGGCGCCTTTGGTGGCGCGCACTTTATTGACCGCCGGGTTGCCGTCGTAGCTGTCGGGCAGCTTGTTCACGGCCGTTTCGAGGTCGGCCACGATCTGGTCGTACACTTCGCGTTCCGAGGCGCGGGCCTTGCGGGTCACATCGGGGTCGGCCGTGTTCGATTCGAGTTCGAGCGGCACGCCGCCGTACATTTTCACCAGTTGGAAAAAATGAAAGGCGCGCAGGAAACTGGCTTCGCCGATGATCTGATTGCGCCGCTGCTCGCTCAGGGAGGCGTCGGTGATGCCGCCGATTTTTTCCAAAAGGATGTTGCAGCGGGCGACGCCGCGGTACAGCGCCGACCAGTTGGCAAAGTTGTGGTCGTTGCTGGGCGGCAGGATAAAGCGGTCGTAGTCGAAAAACGTCTCTTCGTTGTTGCCGCCGGGGTAGGCGTTGTCCGAGCGCACGTCGCTGAGCATCACGTTTTCCCACTGGTAATAATCGGAGGCGTAAAACAGGTTGTAGCAGCCCGTGAGCGCATTTTCAATATCTCCGGCCGTGGCGTAGGCGTTGCCGGTGGTGAGGGAGGTTTTGGGCTTGTCGTCGAGGAAATCCTTGCAGGAGCCCAGCGTCAAAACCGCCAGGAGCACGAGGGCGGCCTGCGGTAAAAAGATATATTTTTTCATGTTCATCGACAGTTTTAGCGTTAAAAAGTGATGTTCAGGCCGAGGGTGAAATCGCGGGATTGCGGGTAGGTGCCAAAATCGACGCCCGGCGCCGTGTTCTGGTTGGTGGCGCCCTGGCCCGAAGCGCTGAACGCGCTCACCTCGGGATCGAAGCCCGAATATTTCGTGAACGTGAGCAGGTTCTCAACAGTGCAATACACCATGAACCGACTGATTTTCAGCCTTTTGAGGTTCTCCGTCGGAATGGAATAGCCCAGGGTCACCGTTTTGAGGCGCAGGTAGGAACCGTTTTCCACGTAGCGCGTGGAGACCGCCGAATTGGACCAGTCCGAAGGCGACACGCCGGGGATGTCCGTGATGTCGTTCGGCTTTCTCCAGCGGCGCAGCACGGCGGCCGACTGGTTCATGGGCAGCACCATCGATTCGGTGAGGATACGCGTGGCGTTGAGGATTTCGTTGCCGTACACGCCCTGGAAGAAGAAGTCGAGGGTGAAGTTTTTGTAGCCGAAGGAGTTGCCGAAACCGTACACGAAGTCGGGGTTGGCATTGCCGATGATGCCCACGCTGTCGGAGCCGTCGGAGCCTTTGTAGAAAATGATCTTACCCGAGTAGGGGTCTACGCCGCGTGCGTATTTGCCGTAAAACGATCCGAGCGGGGAGCCTTCCTGCACGATGGCCGTGTTGAGGCTGGTGCCGGCGGGGTTCACTTCGCCGGTGTGCAGGGTGGTGCCCACGATGTCGAGCACTTTTCCGCGGTTGAAGGAGATGTTGAAATCGGTGGACCAGCGGAAATCCTCCCGCACGAAATTCCGGGTGCTGAGCTGGAATTCCACGCCCCGGTTCTCGAGGCTGCCGGCGTTTTGCAAAGCCGTGGAAAAGCCCGTGCTGTGCGGCTGGGTGACTTCCAGCAGCAGGTCGGTCGTTTTTTTGACGTAATAATCGGCGATGAACGTCAGCCGGTTGTTGAACGCCGCGATGTCGATACCGATGTCGATCTGCGAGGTTTTTTCCCAGCGGAGGTCCGAATTTTCAAGGGTCGTATTGATGAAGGCGGGTTGTTCCACCCCGCCGATCAGGTATTTCTGCAGGGTATCCACGAGGCCGTACCAGGCGTAGGGGCGCGAGCGGTCGTTGCCCACGAGGCCCCATCCGGCCCTGATTTTCAGCTCGTTCAGGTCGGTGACGTCTTTCAAAAAACCTTCTTCCGACAAGCGCCAGCCGGCGGAGAAGGAGGGGAAATAACCCCAGCGGTGTTTCGGCGAGAACTGCCCGGAGCCGTCGGCGCGGAAATTGGAGGTAAGGAAATACTTGTCGGCGAACACGTAATTGGCGCGGCCGATGAACGCCACGTGCGACTGCCGGGCGTAGTCGGAATACGGCGTGGCTTTCACGTTGCCTGATTCGACGTTGTTGTCGGGAGCGCCCGTGAAGTCGTGCGAAGATTTGTACAGGTTGTCGTTCGTTTGGCGGGAGGCGATAAAGCCACCCATCAGCGCGAGGTTGTTGCGCCCGAAAGCGGTCGTGTAGTTGGCCGTGTTCTCGGTGATCCAGTACGTGTAGTCGTAGGTATTTTCGGCGGCGAGGCCTTTCAGCGACTGGCCGTAGCGGGTCTGCACGGAATCCTGGAAGGAAGTGAACAGGCCGTTCGATCGTTCGTAGCCGAAGAGGCTTTTCAGTTTCAGGCCCGTCAGGATCTCCGATTCGGCGTAGACATTGCCGTGAATCCGGCTGTTTTCAAACTTGTGATCGGGCTGGTATACCGTGGAAACGGGGTTTTCCAGGTCGTTGATAAACGGGCTGCGGGCGTATTCGCCGGGTTTGTCGGGGTTGCGGATACCGATGTTCGGCATGGCCGTGTACAAGCGGGCGATGACGCCGTTGCGCTGGTTTTCAGGCACGTCGCGGTCGGTCCATTTGTCGTAAGCCAGCGCCGTGCCCACTTTCAGGTAGCGCGAAAACTGGTGGTCGAGGTTTAGTTTGGCCGTTCCGCGGTGCAGCGAGTTGTTCAGCACGATGCCGTTTTGGCCGAGGTAGGAACCGGAGAGGTAGTAAGTGGTTTTTCGCGTACCGCCGGCGGCCGACAGCTGATAGTTTTGGGTAAATGCCGTCCTGAAAATTTCGTCCTGCCAGTCGGTATTGGCGTTGTACTTGCTCCAGTCGGTCGATTCGCCCATTTCGGTCACCAGTTCGCGGAACTGGTCGGCATTGAGCACGTCCATCCTTTTCCAGGCCGTCGAGAACGTGGCGGAAGTGTTGAAACTGAGTTGGAGCGGCTGGTTGTGGCCGCGTTTGGTGGTGATCAGCACTACGCCGTTGGCGCCGCTGCTGCCGTACACGGCGGCCGAGGAGGCGTCTTTAAGGATGCTGATGCTCTCGATGTCGGCCGGATTGATCTCGTTCGTGTTGTACGTCGGCACCCCGTCGACCACATATAGCGGGTCGCTGCCGGAGGTGATGGAGGAGGTGCCCCGTACGCGGATGGAGAAGCCCGCCTGTGGCTGACCCGAGGAGCGGATCACCTGTACGCCGGCGGCTTTGCCTTCGATGGCGTTGCCGAATTGCGTGCTGGCGCGATTTTCCAGGTCTTTGGACGACAGTACCGACACGGAACCGGTCAGGTCCTTTTTCCTTTGCGTGCCGTATCCCACCACGACCACTTCACCCAACTGGCTGACGGCCGGCACCAGCACCACCCGCAACACGCTTTGCCCGTTGACGGGGACTACCTGGGTTTCAAAGCCGGTGTAGGTAAAAACCAGCACCGCATCGTCCGGAGCCTCGATCGAAAAACTCCCGCTGACATCGGTGACGGCGCCCACATTGGCGCCCTGCACCTTGATGCTGACGCCGACCAGCGGCTCGCCGGTATCCGACACGACGGTGCCCGTTATTCGCCGGTCCGTGGCATTCAGCGCAGCGGCAGGCTCGTTAAAGATGGGATGGCAAAAGCCGGCTACCGGCGTGGCCAGCAGAAAGATGGCGGCAATCGCCAGATGAAGCAGCATAAACCTTCGGTTCAACAGCAGGCAGGTTGGAAACACGCGTTTCCGGAGGAGGAGGTGTTTTTTCATGTCATCTTTTTTGAAAAATGATTGGTCAGCGTCTGCACCGGAAAAAGGGGGAGGGAAAAAGCGTTTTTATTCACAAGGTCGCAGGAGCCGTTTTTTGCTATGATGATCTAAATCACTGGCGGTCCTAATTCGCGCAATCCTACCTTTACGAACAATACTCCTGCCGGGCCGGGCCGATGCCATTTTTTCCTTTCTTCAATGCCTCAGCTGACAGGATAATCATGCAAATCGACATTCCGCATCGAGGAATTTGGCGGATCAGAGCAAAATCGCGCTGAAATACCGAATTTTGCACCGGCTGTGAAGGCAATACCTTCCGGCTGATCGCCAGGTTTTTTCACCCTGCACCACCAACCATCTAATGCCCATGCAACGCGTCTATTTCGACAACGCCGCCACCACCCCGATCTCCGAAGAAGTGATCAATGCCATGCTGCCCGTTTTGCGCGGACAATTCGGCAATCCCTCCAGTATTCACGCCGAAGGCCGTTCCGTGCGCGCCGCGGTGGAAGGCGCCCGCAAAATGGTGGCGCAGTGCATCGGCGCCAGCACGGCCGAGATTTTCTTTACCTCCGGAGGTACGGAAAGCAACAACATGGCCATCAAATGCGCGGTGCGCGACCTTGGCGTGCGCCGCATCATCAGTTCGCCGACCGAGCACCATTGCGGTCTGCACGCCATCGAATCGGTGGAAAAAAACGATGGCGTAGAAGTGGTTTGGCTGCCCGTCGACCACCTGGGTCACGTTGATTTACAAGTACTTGAGCAGGAACTGGCCAAAAGCCGGGGCGTCAAAACCCTCGTGTCGCTCATGCACGCCAACAACGAGATCGGCACCATGACCGACATCGCGCGGGTGTCCGAACTGTGTCGCGAATACGATGCGCTGTTTCACACCGACACAGTGCAAACGGTGGGTCATTTCCCGGTCAACGTCAGCGAAATACCGGTCAATTTCCTCTCCGGCGCCGCCCACAAATTCCACGGGCCCAAAGGCGTCGGCTTTATTTACATCAATCCGGGATCGCCCATCAAACCCTTCATCGACGGCGGCGCCCAGGAACGCAACATGCGCGGCGGCACCGAAAACGTGTACGGTATCGTGGGGCTGGCCAAAGCCCTCGAATTGGCCTGCCATGAAATGGAAGCGCGCAGCGCGCACATCCGCGACGTGCGCAACTACATGAAAGAGCGCCTGCTGGAGAATTTTGAAGACATCCAGTTCAACGGCGACCACGACGGCCGATACCTCTATACCGTGCTCAGCGTGTCCTTCCCGCCCTCGCCCAAAAATGAATTGCTCCTGCTCAGCCTCGACATCGCAGGCGTGAGCGCTTCGGGAGGCAGCGCCTGTTCGAGCGGGGCGGAAAAAGGCAGCCACGTGCTCAGCGCCATCGGCGCCGATCCGGAGCGGAAAAGCATTCGCTTCTCCTTTTCTCACTACAACACCCGCGAGGAAGTGGATTTCGTGATCGACAAACTGCGCGCCATTCTGCCAGTGCAGAAAGAAGCTGCCGCGGTGTAATTATTGAATCCAGTCATCAGCTTACATTTTATGAAGAAAATTATTGCCCTCGCGCTGGCCATCCTGGTGGTCGGCCTATCGGCACTTTACGCACAAACCGCCCGGCCGGTCAAGGTTAAAATGCAGTCCTACAAGGTTAAAAAATGCGTCAAACCCAACTCCTGCGTCGAGATATCCCTGTCCTGGCCTGTGCTCTCGGGCGGCAATACCCAGGCTGTCAGCGCGATCAATGACTCCATCCGGAAAGTGGTGTACGGCACGGCGGAAGCCGATCCGGTACTGCCCCTGCCGCGCGCACTCGACACGGCTGCGGACAGTGCGCTGGCCATGCTTAAAGAGCAGTTGGCCGGCATGGACGGCTACGACATGGGCTATTTTTACGAACTGGAAAGCAAGGTTTTGCTCAATAACGGGCGCTTTTTTTCAGTGTCGATGAGCAACTTCACCTTTGCCGGCGGCGCCCACCCTAATACTTACGCCCAAGTAGCAACCTACGACCTCAAAACCGGCCGGGTGATCCCTCTGACCGAGATTATCGGTGATACCCTGGCGTTGCGAACGCTGCTGGAAAAGCAGTTTATCAAGGAAAAATCTGAACCGGGCCAACCTGTGCCGGCGCTTTCGGACATCCTCTTCGACGAACACCTGGCCATGCCCGAAAATTATGCCATCGTAAAGGAAGGAGTCTATTTTATATACAATCCCTACGAGGTTGCCGCCTATGTTTTCGGGCCCACGCATATCACCCTGAGCTGGACGCAGCTGGGCAGCTTGGCCGACAGGAAGAAGTGGCAGTAGCAGTGGCAGTGGCAGTAAACGCGGTCCGGGATAATGCTACTGCCACTGCAACTGCTACTGCCACTGCGACTACTACTCCGCCGCGAAAGGCGCCCTTATTCCGTTCTGTTGTCCAAATTCATTCCGCCCATGCGCCTTTTTCCACTTCTTTGCTTTTTTCTGCTTTGTTCCGCCGCATTTGCCCAGAAAATGCTCGTGCTCGAACGCGCCAACAGCGCGAAAACCACCAAACTATACGTCGGCGACCGTCTGCAGTTCAGGCTGGCCGGCGCGGAAGATTATTGGTACGAACGCGACATCACCGGTATTTTGCCCGAATCGAATATCCTCCTGCTCGATAATTTTCCGGTCAAACTGGACAGCATCGTCGCCATCAAAGTGCATCGCAAGCCGATCTGGCGCCTCCTGGGCGGGACGGCATTTGCCTTCGGCGCCAGCCTGGCCGTAGCCACCACTGCCGGCGCCATTTACGGCGATAAAAACGTGCATTACGGCAACCTGTACGCCGCCTCGGCCGGATCGTTGGGCATCGGCACGTTTTTATCCACCAAACGAAAATTGAAGCTCGGCAAAAAATTCCGCCTGCGCATTATCGAGATCAATTTCGGGACGCCGTGGATTGCGCCGCCGCCCGAGAAGATCAGGAATTGACCACCGGGGTTTTAAAACCCGCCTGCCTTGGCTGCTTTGTATACGGCCGCCGCCACGTTTTCGGCCACTGTCTTGTCCAGCGAAGCCGGAATGATGTAATCGCGCCGGGGTTCGGGCACACAGTCGGCGATGGCCAGCGCGGCCGCCAGCTTCATGGGCGCAGTGATGCGCGGGGCGCGGGCATCGAGGGCGCCGCGAAATACGCCGGGGAACCCCAGCACGTTGTTGACCTGGTTGGGCAGGTCGCTGCGGCCGGTACCGACGATGGCGGCGCCACCCGCCAGGGCTTCTTCCGGCATGATTTCGGGCGAAGGATTGGCCAGGGCCAGCACGATCGGATCGGGGGCCATGGTCCGGATATCAGTGGCATTCAGCAGATTAGCAGAACTGACACCAATGAACACGTCGGCGCCGCGCAGGGCATCGTGCAGCGTGCCGCTTATGTTGTTCAGGTTGGAAAAGGCCAGGGCCGCCAGTTTGGAGGCGTTCAGGTCTGTCCTCGAACGGTGCAGGATGCCGTGCCGGTCGCAGAGGATGATGTCGCGTACGCTGATCGCCGGATTTTCCAGGTTGATGCCTTTAAGCAATTTTGCGATGGCCATGCCCGCTGCGCCGGCGCCGTTGATCACAATGCGAAAATCGTTGAGGTCGCGGCCGAGCACTTTGGCGGCATTGATCAGAGCGGCTAGCACCACGATGGCGGTGCCGTGCTGGTCGTCGTGAAAAACGGGAATACCGAGGTCCTGCAGGCGTTCTTCGATCTCAAAACTGCGCGGCGCGGCGATGTCTTCAAGGTTGATCCCTCCAAATACCGGTGCGATATTGCGGATGGTGCGCACGATTTCATCGGCGTCCTGGGTGTTCAGACAGATAGGGAAAGCGTCGATCCCCGCGAATTTTTTGAACAGCATGGCTTTGCCCTCCATCACCGGGATAGCGGCCAGGGCGCCGATATTGCCGAGGCCCAGCACGGCGGAACCGTCGCTGACGACGGCAACAGTATTGCCTTTGATGGTGTAATCGTAAACGGCTTCGGGGTTTTCGGCGATGAGTTCGCAGGGCGCCGCGACGCCGGGCGAATACACGGTGGCGAGGTCGTCGGTGGTGTCGACAGGGAGTTTGGGTTGTACTTCAATCTTGCCTTTGTGCAGACGGTGCAGGTCAAGAGACGCTTGGAAATAATCCATGATGGCGGGCTGTTTTTTAAGAAGCCGCCAAAGTAGGGCGAGTTTGTAAATCGAGTAGGAAATGGCTGACTGAAAATTGTCTCAAAGGCTGTGGACAAATTTCTTCCGGAGGAAGAACCCGTTTTGACCCGTCAGTAAACTCATCCATCGCCTCTCATGCCGGCACAAAGCGGATGGACAGCGAATTGACGCAGTGGCGTACGTTTTTCTCCGTCAGTCGTTCGCCTTCGAAGACGTGGCCAAGGTGGCCGCCGCAATTGGTGCATATGATCTCTACGCGTTTCATTCCGAACGAGTTGTCGGGTTTGCGGGTCACAGCGCCGGGAACTTCGTCATCAAACGAGGGCCAGCCGCAGCCCGAATCGAACTTGTCGGACGAACGGTACAACACCGCATTGCATCGCCGGCAGATGTAAGAGCCGGCCGCTTTGTGGTTCCAGTATTCACCCGTAAAGGCGCGTTCCGTACCCTTTTGTGCAATGACTTGTTCTTCTTCGGGGGTGAGCGGATTCCAGTTTTGATTTTCCATGGATCAATTTTTTCGGGGGTAAAACGGATGAACGGGTGGTTTGGTTTTCGATTTAACTTCCATTAAACATCTGCCCGGAACAACAGAAAAAGATCGATCACGGCGCCTATCCGAAAAGGGGTATTTTCCAAAAAGCATTACTATTTTGAATCAAAACAGGTTAATTTTCGGGGCATTTCAAAATCATCCCGTCCAAATCCGATCCTATGAGAAATTTTTTACTCCTCGCCCTGCTGGCGTTTTGCGGCCGGCTGGCGGCTTCGCCCGCCCCCGCTTTCGACGTCACCGATTCCGACGGCAACCAGCACGACCTCTACGGCGATTACATCAGCCAGGGGAAATGCGTGGTAATTGAAATTTTCTTCGTCAATTGCCCGCCCTGCGCCACCCACGCGCCTTACCTCCAAACCCTTTACCAGGGCAAAAAAACCCTTTACCCCGGCAAGGTGGAATTTTTCCTGATGACCACCATGTCCAATGACCACGACACGCAGGTGGCAGGTTACAAGACGGCTAAAAGTCTGACCATGCCGGCCATTAGCTCCGACGGAGGAAGCCTGGCGGCCATTGCGCCGTACCAGTCGGGCGATTTCGGGCCGTTTCTCGGCACCCCGACATTTATCGTGATCGCGCCAAATACCGGAGAAGTTTTTTTCGACATCCGGGGCGGCTCTCCCCAGTCGACCATGGGCAAATTGTCGCAACTCATTGACCACCTGGTAGTTCCGGCCGGCCCCAGCAACATCTGCGGCACAGCTTCCCCTACAGGCGTGCCGATCGACAGCGTACGTTACACGGTGGAAACACCCACCTGGGACTCTACTTTCTGGAGCGGCGATTACAACCTTTGGAACTTCCCGGCGCTGCAAAACACCCTGCCGTATAATATTTCGGCGTACAAAAACGACCATCCGCTGGACGGCGTGAGCACCTTCGACCTCGTCCTGCTTTCCAAACACATTCTCGGCATTACACCCTTCGACGCCGGTTGGAAAACCACCGCCGCCGACGTCAACCTCTCCGGTACGGTGACGGCTTTCGACATCGTGGAAACCCGAAAACTGCTGCTCGGTATCTACGACACCTTCCCTTTTTGCACATCGTGGCGATTCTTTCCAGCGGTGGGTACCGAAGTGAACGGTTATTGCTACATATTTCAGTGCATCAAAATGGGTGATGTGAACGGCTCTTACAGCGGTTTCGGTGCGGATAATGCCGCCGAACGAACCGGTCATACCCTCGAATTGCGAGCCGGCGACCAATTGCTCGAAGCGGGTCAAACCGTTCAGATTGACTTTCTGCCGGGCGAATCGGCCGATTTGCAAGGCCTTCAACTGGCTTTCGGCCTCGATCCCTCCGCCGTGGAGGTGGTGGCGCTCAGCTCGGACGCACTGCCCGGATTCGGGCCGTCCGACTACAATCTGAACCGTCAGAACGAAGGTTTGCTGCCCTTGAGCTGGATCGGCGAGGGCCGATCCGCCCGTCTCCAGCCCGGCACACCCTTGCTCCGCCTGACGCTCCGGGTGAAACAAACCGCCCGACTGTCCGACATCCTGCGCATTTCCGCCCTTGCCCTGAGCCCGGAAGCCTACGACGAGCGCGATGAAAAGCGCCCCCTGGAACTACGCTGGTTACCGCCCGCCGGACAGATTTCGATTCAGCCCAATCCCGCCCAGGGCGAATTCAACATCACTTTGAACGCTGCCGAGACGGACAACAAACTCATCCAACTTTATGACGATCAGGGCCGTATGATCTTTTCCGATACCTGGCTGCTTCATCCGGGAATCAACCGCATGAACATTCAGACCGGGGCGTTCGCGACCGGCCCTTGCTGGCTGGTGATCGATGGCCAACCTGCGGGCAAGGTTTTGTTGCAATGAATTCAACAAGTCGCGACGGCTGAAATTACCTTTGCGACAATGCAGGTCTTCGCCCAAATCGTGTTCTGGAGTGCTGTGCTCGCCCTGGCGCACAGCTACGTGCTCTATCCTTTTTTGATGAAAATACTGGCCGGAGGAAAAAAGCCGAACGACCAGGTTTTTTTACCCGGGGATACGGACTTGCCGCGGGTCACGGTGCTCATGTCGGTATACAATGAGGAAAAAGTCATCGGTGAAAAACTCGCCAGCCTGCTGCAACTCGATTATCCGCGCGAGAAACTGCGCTTTTTCATCGGCTCCGACTGTTCGGACGACGGCACTCACCGCATCATTTCAGCGGCCATTGAACGGGCCCCGGATTCGGGCATCCATTTTTTCCCCTTTCCGAAACGACGTGGCAAACCACCCGTGATCAACGACTTGGTTCAGGAAGCCATTAAAGGGGCGCCAGCCGGCCCCGGCCATATTTTCCTGCTGACCGACGCCAGCGTGATGCTGCGCCCCGATGCGCTGTTCCAACTCGTCAAACATTTTCGCCATCCCCAAATCGGCGTTGTGGACGCCAATATGCAAAGCGTGGGACTGCGCGGCGAAGGCATCAGCCGCAGCGAAGACCGCTACCTCAGCGGCGAAGTACAACTAAAATACCGTGAAGGACTGGTTTGGGGGCAAATGATCGGGCCTTTCGGCGGCTGCTACGCCCTGCGCTCGGACTTATTCGAGCCTGTGCCGCCCAACTCGCTGGTCGACGATTTCTGGCTCGTGTTCCGCGTGCTGGAAAAAGGTTTTTGGGCCATCAACGACCTGGACGCGGTGTGTTACGAAGGCGCCACACACCATGTAAAAGATGAATTTCGCCGAAAAAAGAGGATCGCCGCGGGTAGCTTTCAGAACCTGGCGCGGTTCCGACGCTGGGTACTGCCGCCGCGTACGACGTTGGGTTTCGCCTTCTTTTCGCACAAAGTGCTGCGCTGGTTTGGCGGGTTTCTCATCCTGCTAAGTTGGCTGGCCTGTGCGGCACTGGCGCTGGATTCGGTATTTTATGGATGGCTGTTGTTGGTTTTTACAGCCGGATTGGTCGGTTTGCCGCTGCTGGACTGGCTGCTGACCCAGTTGCGCATCACTTTTTTGCCGGTAAAAAATCTCGCCTACTTCCTTGCGATGAATGCCGCCCTGATTGCCGGATTTTTCAAATGGCAAAAAGGTATTCGGGAAAATACGTGGCAGCGCACGACGCGGTACTGACTGTAGCGCCAACCTCCAGGTTGG
>JBGAJY010000067.1:0-23995 GCA_044224705.1 Saprospiraceae bacterium | reverse complement strand
TCGGCCCGGCCGATTTGAACATCGATTCGCTCACCGCCCGGCTCGAAGAAGCCGAGCTGCGCGAGGTGATTATGGCCATCAGTCCAACCATCGAGGGCGAAACCACCGTCTATTATTTATCCAAAAAACTGCAAACCACCGGCGTTCAGGTGAGCGCCATCGCGCGCGGCGTGGCTTTTGGCGGCGATCTGGAATATGCCGATGAACTCACTTTGGGGCGCTCCATCGTGGCGCGCGTACCATATTCTGCAAAATGAACTTTTTATAAATAATTTGGTAATACCTGTTTAATCCGGCCCCCAGCCAAATTTTCTTCGCAGCGTAAAGACTATCATTCCCAAATTCGATGGTTTGACCCCGTTAATCGACCACGGAAGCGCAGCTTTCCGACGGCGGTGGCTTACCTTTGCGCGTTGAATTCTGCCCGTCACTATGAAACAAGCGACTATTCAAAACCCGGTTTCTGTCCGGGGCGTCGGTTTACACACCGGCAAAACGGTTACGCTGACCTTCCGCCCCGCGGAAGCGAATCACGGTTTTCGCTTCCAAAGAGTCGATTTGCCTGAACAACCCGTTGTGCCCGCTGATGTAAAACACGTCGTATCGACCAACCGCGGCACCACCCTTCGCCACGGCGAAGCCCAGGTGTCGACCGTAGAGCACGTACTCTCGGCGCTCACCGGCCTCGGGTTCGACAATGTGCTGATGGAAATCGACGGCCCTGAAATGCCGATTATGGACGGAACGGCCATGCCCTTCGTGGAAGCGCTGCAAAGCGCCGGCCGCGCCGATCAGGACGTCGAGCGAGAATATTTCGTGATCGAAGAACCGATTTCGTACAAAGACGAAGTAACCGGAATCGAGCTCCTGGCCCTGCCTGCCGACGAGTTTGAAGCAACCGTAATGGTCGATTTTAACTCAAAGGTGCTCGGGCCTCAATTTGCCGCCCTGCACAATATGGAGGAGTACCAGACTGAAATCGCGCCCTGCCGCACCTTCGTTTTTGTCCACGAACTGGAAAAATTGCTCCAGATGGGCCTGATCAAAGGCGGCGACTTGGACAATGCCATCGTCATTGCCGACCGCAAGCTGGACCCGAACGAACTGGACGATCTGGCCAAAAAACTGGGCAAACCCGGCATAAAAGTCGAAGCGGAAGGTGTTTTGAATACCGTAAAACTGCGTTTTCAAAACGAACCGGCGCGCCACAAACTGCTCGACGTGATCGGCGACCTGGCCTTGATCGGCCGCCCCATCCGGGGAAAAATCGTGGCCACCAAACCCGGCCATACCGCCAATGTCGAATTTGCCAAACTGCTGAAAAAACACCTGACCGACCAACGGCGTTTGATCGGCGTGCCGAAATACGACCCGGACAAGGAGCCCGTGTACGACACCGTCGGCGTCACCAAATTGCTGCCGCACCGCTTCCCGTTTCTGCTGGTGGATAAAATCATGGAAATTTCGGAAAACCACGTTGTCGGGATAAAAAACGTTACGATGAATGAGGCCTTTTTTCAAGGCCATTTCCCCGACAATCCGATTTTCCCCGGAGTGCTTCAAATCGAAGCCATGGCGCAAACCGGAGGTATTCTGGCCTTACACAACGTACCCGATTCCGGAAATTGGGACACGTATTTTTTGAAGATTGATAACACCAAGTTCAAAGCCAAAGTCGTGCCGGGCGACACTTTAATCCTGAAGCTGGAACTGCTCGAACCCATTCGACGCGGCATTGTCCACATGCACGGCGTGGCCTACGTCGGCAGCAAATTGGTCTCGGAAGGTGAACTCACTGCCCAGGTCGTGCGCCGCCGGACGGAAGCCGATACGCAGTCCAGCTGACCATTCTCCACCGGACAAGCAAAATTGTGAAACGCCGTGAATCAGGTCCCGTCTTTTGCAATTTGCCCATGCACAATCATGAAGTTTTAGATGAGCTATTCCAACGGCTTACGGGTGATTCACCCAAATGCAAAAATCGGTAAGAACGTCACGATCAGCCCTTTCACGGTGATTGAAGAAGACGTCGTCATTGGCGATAACACCTGGATCGGCCCCAATGTGACGATTTTCAATGGCGCCCGCATCGGCGACAATTGCCGCATTTTCCCCGGCGCTTCTATCAGCGCCATCCCCCAGGATCTCAAATTCAAAGGCGAAGCGACCACACTGGAAATCGGCAACAACGTCACGGTGCGCGAATTTTGCACCCTGAACCGCGGAACCACTGCCAATGGCCGCACCGTGATCGGTGACAACTGCCTGCTCATGGCCTACGTTCACGTGGCACACGACTGCATCATCGGCCGCAACTGCGTGCTCGCCAACAATGTCACCCTCGCCGGCCACATCGACATCGGCGATTATGCGACACTGGGCGGCATGGTAGCCGTACACCAGTTCGTACGCATCGGCGACCAGGTGATGATCGGCGGCGGCTCGCTGGTCGGCAAAGACGTGCCGCCTTACGTCACCGCTGCGCGCAATCCGCTGTCGTATGCCGGGGTGAATTCCACAGGCCTCGAACGCCGCAAATTCTCCCACGAAGAAATTCATCACATCGAAGACATTTACCGCGTGCTGTTCGTGCGCGGCCACAGTGTGCGACGCGCCCTGCGCATCATAGAAGAAGAAATCGCTCCTTCCGTGCATCGCGAGCACATCCTCGAGTTCGTGTACAATGCCAAACGCGGCCTGATGAAAGGTTTCCGGGCTATGAACGGTAAAACGCGGGTGGCAGAGCCGGTGCTCGAGTAAGGATTTGAAGATTTGAGGATTCGAGGATTTGAATACGCGCCTATCGAATCTTCAAATCCTCCAATCCTCGAATCTTCAAATCTTCATGGAAATCGAACTGACCAACGCGGGCAAACGCTTCCGCCTCGACTGGATCTTCCGGGGGCTGAACTATACTTTTCGCAGCGGCGAACGCTACGCCGTGCTGGGCCCCAACGGTTCGGGCAAATCCACCTTATTGAAAGTGCTTTCCGGTCATTTGTCGCTCTCCAAAGGCAACATCGGCTTTCGGAACCAGGACCGGCCGGTGCCCGAAGATGCTGTGTTCCGGCACATCAGCTACGCGGCGCCGTACATCGAACTGATCGAAGAATTTACGCTCGAAGAAGCCCTGCGCTTTCATGCCCGCATGCGGCCGTTGCTGCCGGGTTTTACCCCGGGCCGCGTCTACGAATTGCTCGCCCTGCCCCGCGCCCGTACCAAAGAGATCCGCTTTTTTTCGTCCGGCATGAAACAGCGCCTCAAAATCGCGCTGGCCGTCTGCTCCGACTCCCCCGCCCTGTTGCTGGACGAACCCACCACCAACCTCGACCTGAACGCCATCGAGTGGTACCAGAACCTGGTGCGCGAGCATGCCGGCGACCGGCTGGTCATCCTGGCGTCGAATGATCCTGTGGATGCGGCGTTTTGCGAGGTGCATCTGAATATTCTGGATTTCAAGTGAGTTAAAAAACCCTTGTTTATTAAACACAGAGGCACGGAGACCCGGAGTTAAATTACTCCGGGTCTCCGTGCCTCTGTGTTTAATAAACAAGTTAGAGAAATCGAGCCTCTTACCGTTTCACCACAAACGCCCTCGTCTCCCCTTTCCCATCCGCCGGCATCGCCTGCAGATAGTACAAGCCCGCGGGCAAATCGCCGAGTTCCACGGATTGCGGAGCATCGTCGGCTGTGCGGGTGCTTTGCTGCACACGCTGGCCCTGGGCATTGAGCAGGGTAAGCTGCACCGGCTGGCCGGCCCATTGGGTCAGGTCGGCAAACAACAGGCCGCTGGTCGGGTTCGGGTATACGGCAAAGCCCGCAGTCCCCGTCAGGTCCCCGGAACCGGCGCTCGGAGCCGCGCCGTCATCGAACACATTATCGCCTATCGCAGATTCGACGGGAGATTGCGTTAGGCTTTGGGTTTGAATGCAGTCAAACGTGTTGAGGTGCACTTCGTAGAAAATCTTCGGCGACAGGCGCACGATCACGTGGATAAACAGCGGGTCCGACTGCGCCGGCAGTTTGTATTCGAAAATGTCCGACTGGCCGTTGCTGATGCTGTCGGCGGTCGATTTGAACCGAATCGAATAGAACGGCGAGAAGTTCGGATTGCGCACCAGGTACTCGTGGCCGCTGGGCGCCGTATAAATCGAGTTGTTGTCCGGAGAGATGGCCGTGACGCCGTCCGGCACCTGGAAGGCCACGTAGATGAGTTTGTTGTTGCAGTTGTTGGTCACGCGGATGCGGTAGCTGCGGTTCTGTTCGGCGTCCTTGGTGATGCTGAGCAGTTCGAATTTCATGCAGCCGATCACCTTTTCATCGCAGGGCGGCGGGGCCGCCACGGTCACCGAAAAGCAGCAGTTGGCCACGTTGCCGCAGTTGTCCGAAGCCTGGTAGCACACCTGGGTGACACCGAGCGGGAAACTGCTGCCGCTGGGCAGGCCCTGGGTCTGCACGATGTTGACCACGCCGCCGGGGCAAGTGGTCGTAGCCGTTGCCGGTGTGTAGGTCACCACTGCCGAATTTTGACCCACAACGGTGTTGACGAGCACAGGCGGCGAGCAGCTAAAATCCAGATCGGGCAACGGACCCGGGGAGCAGGGCGGAGGGTCCACCGTCACCGTGGCCGTACAGAACGGGTTGTCGTGGTCGTTGAGGGTCACCGTAACCGGTCCGCCGCTGACAGGAAACGGTCCGAAAGTGTAGGCCATGCCGTAGGGGAACATCATCACCGTGGGCAGCATGTCCCAACCCCAGGGCCCCGTGCCGCCGGTGGCAGTCAGCTCGAACGAAAATGTGTCGTCGCTCGGGTCGTTCGGCGTGCCGTTGTCGTCGCAAACGACATTGCTGATCGTGATGGTAATCGGGGTGAAACAGCCCGAAGGCGTAGTGGTAAAGCCCGCGTCAAAGTCGAGCGACTGTCCGGTCGTCAGCGTGAACTGCCCCGTGAAACCATACACGTCGGCGTCATTGTCCAGCGCATCGTCCATGCCGATGTTGAGCGACGACTGCCAGAGGCCGCCTGGATTGGAAAATTTGAGGCGGTAGGTGCCGTTGCTGAGGCTGGGAAAATTGTAGTTGCCGTTGGCGTCGGTCTGCTGGCTCGACACGACCACCGAGGTGTCGGCGGCATCGAGCACGCTGACCCAGATGTAGGCCAACCCGGGTTCGCCGGCGTCCTGCAAGCCGTTGGTATTCAGGTCTTGCCAGACGAATCCGCTGACGGAGGCTGCCGAGGCAGCGCCGGTTCCGAGCAAAGCAGTGAAGAAAAGAAGCAGGGAAAAGAGTTGTTTTTTTGCCATGATGGAGCAATCGATTGGTGAAAATAGTGGCGGTATGTCTTCCCTTCGAAAAACATACCAAATCAATGGACCAAATCAAAAGTCTTATGCTTACAGGCAAGAACCCGAACATCACGTCGAAGAAATGGCGGGAGTGCCGGGCGGGGACAAGGGGGGAAGATTATGATCAGGCCCCAAAGTTAGGCTGACAAGGGAAGCCGATGCGGCAACCGTCACAGTTTCTGCCGGCCCTGAAGAAGAAAAGGAGCAACCACCTTTGTGATTGCTCCTTAACACTATGAAACACTAACAGGGACAAAAATAGGTGGCGAATAATCGCCGCGCAAGTGTGTTTATACATTTAACGTGTTTTCGGTAGCCGAAAAGGTGGTTTTCGGCTACGAAAGACAAATCGGCATTTTTATTCGTCCCAAACTTACGTGTTGCCCCTACGCGTTTCACGTAACTTATTGTTTTACAATCTTTACCGTGGCCGATGCAGCGCCGGCGCTCAGGCGGGCGACATAGGTACCGGCCGGCAATCCGCGCAAATCGAGCTCGGTTTGGTTGGTCCCCTGTGCCACCTGGATGCTGCGGTCGGACACCATTTCACCCAAAAGGTTGAACAGGCTGATACGGGCCGAAGCCACGGCGGTTCCTGCCGTGAACGACAGGCGCACGGCGTCCGAAGCCGGGTTGGGGGCTGCGGAAAGATCCATTGCGAGGGCTCCCGGCTCATCGGCATCTACCATCAGGCTGCGGGCGCCGTTGGCAAACCAGACGCCCCATTGGCGGTCGTACTTGAACGGATAGGTGTTGCTGAAAGGCGAAATTTTGTCTCCGTTCAGTTCCTGGATGTACAAGTCGGTGCTGGAGGTTCCCGGTTTTTGGTACAAAATAGCATCGTCGAGGCGGGTATAGCTGGGCCAGCCCAGGTCGCCGTTGTCGCCCACGATCACGTTGTAGTCGCCGGTTTCGGTGTTTGCGCCGAGGATGTCGTATTCGTCGTTGTAATAGTCGATGTAATCGAAGGCGATGATATAAGGCGAGTTTTTGGAAAAGGTCGGGTTGCCGATGCTCGTATTTTCCGGAATACCGCTGAACAGTTTTGAAATGAAAGCGTTTCCGCCGTCTTCGAACAACTGGTTCGTCTGGTCGTAGTATTTGATAAAACCGATGTCCCAGTAGCTGAGGTCTTCGCCTGTCGTGTTCGTCAGTTCGTTGAAAGCGTCGTACATCAGGTATTCGCCCGAGTAATCGAAATCCAGCACGTCGGCATATTTGACTTCGCCGGTGATCTGGCCGGGCGTGTAGGTCGGATTATAGAGGAAAAACGTCTCGTTTTCGTTGAAAAAGAGGTCGAAAACGTAAATCCGGTCGTCCTCGAAATCCGTCAGTGCGGCAATGAAACGGCCGTCTTTGGAGATCACGGCATTGCGCCATTCTGCGGCGGCGCTGAGCGTCGTCTGCTGAATATTGATCTGGCCGCCGGCGTAGGAAATGTCGATCAGGATGATGTGTCCTTCCGTGTTGACAAACACCACGGAAGTGCCGTTGTCCGAAACGCTGGGGCGGCTTTGCACGCCGGCGTTGTACATGGTACCCAGGATGTTGCCTGTGTTGTCGGCCAGTTGGAGGTTGGTGAAATCGTTGGTGACGACCAGCACGAAGTCGAGACCGGGGTTGATTTCAAGGTCGCCGAGATAGTTGCCGCCGGGGTCGTCGCCGACAATGCCGACCGTTGTGAATGCCGTGGCGGCGGCATTGGCCACCGAGCTGCCGTACAGGTCGTTGGCGGCCTGGATGACGGCGATGCGCTCGTCCACAAACTGGCTGGATTTGACCAGGTAATCGCGCAGGGCCTTGTAGTACACCTGTTCGGCCTTGTCTTTACCGACGGCAGCGTTGCTGGCGAAAAGGAAGAATGCCCGGTTTGGAATGCCGCTGTTGATGTGCACGCCGCCGTTGTCCTGGTTACCGGTGTATTGTTCGCTGACGTGCTGGGGTTGCCAGAACTGGCCGTTGGTCACGTCGCCGTTGTGCGGGTTGGACAGGTCGCGCAGGGCGCCGCTGTTGCTCACGCCGGCCTGCATGACGTCTTCGCCGATCTGCCAGTCGTCGCGGTCGATCATGGCGCCGAAGATGTCGGCAAAGGATTCGTTGAGGGCGCCGCTTTCGTCCTGGTATTCCAGGTTGGCGGTTTTTTCCACCACACCGTGGGTCATTTCGTGGCCGGCCACGTCGAGGCCGCGGGCGAGCGGCTTGAAGAAAGAGCCGCCGTTGCCGTAGAACATGTAATCACCGTTCCAGAAGGCATTTTCCATGGAAGTGCCGTTGGGTTCGGAGACGTTGATAAAGGCGATGATATTGCCTCCGACGCCGTCGATGGAGTTGCGGTTGAAGGTATTTTTGTAATAATCGTAGCTTTTACCGCCGTTGTAATGGGCGCTTACGGCCGCCTTGTTGTTGAAGGTGGTGCTGTTGGAGGTCACGATGCCGTAGTCGAAATTCGAATTTTGCGGCGAGGTGTTCTGTGCATCGAGCGTGATGATCGCGCCGACCGGGTTGTTGGGCATTTGCGATTGTGTCGCATTGAACATCGGCTTGCTGGCATCTTCCAGGTAAATCGTGCTGCCGTTTTGCCAGGCCCCGAAGTTGCGGGTGATGTTCAGCAGGTCGAGACCCGAAGCGTTCACCGGCGGCGGAGCGAAATCTGCTTCCGGTTGAACGTCCGACGACTGCTCATTGGCAGCAGCTCCTGCCACGCCTTCCGGGTGCACATGACCCGGCGCCATTTGGCAGGTGTGGTCGTAATGGTGGATCACTTCGCCGGTTTGGGCGTCGATGAAATACACCACGCGGTGCAGGAAATTCGGATGACCTTCTACAAACCACGCCAGTCGGGCGTGGTCGGGGTCGCGGTTTGGGTGGTAAATCACCAGTTCGGTGGTGAAGGCTTGTCCGCCCATCATGGAGAGTTCCTGCGGCGTCCAGTCGGTTTTGACTTTGTCGCTGCCGATGGCGTTTACGACGCTTTGCATAGCGGCCTGGGCATCTAGCGCGGGGCTGGTGCTGAGGCGAAGGGTAGGAAAATAGCGGCCGTTCAGGGTGTTGAACGAGCCGTTTTTGCTGTGGGCGATCATTTCACCGCCGTACACCGGAACGCCCTGATACACCTGCTGAAGGCGGACGTGCTGGTTGCCCTGCTCGTCGGTGGTTGCGCTGCTGACGACAAATTCCTGTGCAGGCTGTTCCACGCCTTCGAGCGGCAGACTGGCGAGGTAGGCCAGGGCGCGTTCGGCGGCCGGGCGGCTGTCGGCGGCATCGCCGGAAGCGGCGGTTTTGCCCTGGAAAAAAATCGGCTGGCCGTTGGCATCGCGCGTCACCTGCACATTGGCGGCAAGGGGCGAGAGGGCAGGCATAGGTTTGAAATCATTTCGAACTACGCCGAAGGGGTTGGCGGCCGGCGGCACTGCGGGGCGGTTGGCCGGCAGCAGGCCGTGGTGAGGCGGGTTCGGAATGGGGCCGGCTTTGGGCGGCCGGGTTTTTGCGCTTTGCGCGTGGGCGTTGGCCAAACTCAACAAGACGAGCAGCAACGCGAGGGGGGCAAATTTTTGCATACGGCGGGATTCAATTTGTAGCCTGAAAAGGCTGTGAAGAAACTAGATGACCGGGCAAAGGTAAGACGTTCCGCTTTCGGGAAGCCCTTCCGGGCAACGGATACCAGTGATTTTACCCCGAAGACATAGCCGCGGAAGAATTTTACATTTGCCCGCTAAACTTCTCCACCATGCGCCTGCTCCTGTCTTTCTCCCTGCTCCTGGCCGCCCTTTCACTCTGCGCCCAAACCACTTTCCCCATACCCGCGCCGGCCGACCCGCGCGACGGCGCCTATGCATTCACCCACGCGACCGTTTATACCGACTATAAAACCCGTATGGAGGATGCCACGCTCGTGGTCCGAAACGGCAAGGTCGAAGCCTGTGGCCTGAAAGTGGCCGTGCCGAAAGACGCCGTCGTGGTGGATTGTTCCGGCAAAACCATCTACCCGGCTTTCATCGATCTCTGCGGCGCCGACTATGGCCTTGTCGTGCCCAGAGCCGACGACCCCGGCCAGCAGCAGCAACAGCGCCCGCAAATGTTCTCCGATAAAACCGGCGCCTACTCCTGGAACGAAGCCCTGAAACCAGAGTTCAACGCCGCCGATTATTTCACGCCCGACCCGAAAGCCGCCGCCGATTGGCGCAAAATGGGCTTCGGATCGGCACTCGTGTACCGCGCCGACGGCATCGCCCGCGGCACCGGGGCCTTCGCACTGTTCGGCGAAGGCCGGCCGCACGAACTGGTACTCCGCCAACGCGCCGCCAACCTGTTTTCCTTTCGCAAAGGCAGCAGCAGCCAGGATTATCCCAGCTCGCTCATGGGCTGTATCGCGCTCATCCGCCAGACCTACCTCGACGCCCGCTGGTACCAGGCCGAAGGCTACAAAACCGAATCGAACCTCTCGCTCGACGCCTGGAACGCCGCCCAAAGCCTGCCCCAGATCTTCGAAGCCGAAGACAAACTCGACGTGCTGCGCATCGCCCGCATCGGGCAGGAATTCGGCGTAAAATATTTTGTCAAAACCGCCGGCGACGAATACCAGCGCCTCGACGAAATCAAAGCCAGCGGACAAACGCTGATCGTGCCCCTGAATTTTCCGCAAGGCTACGACGTGTCCGATCCCTACGACGCCCTCGACGTATCGCTCCGCGACCTGAAACACTGGGAAATGGCGCCCACCAACGCCGGCCGACTGGCGGCAGCAGGCATTCCTTTTGCCCTGACGACCGCCGGCTTGAAAGACAAATCCAAATTTTTGGAAAACCTCCGCCGCGCCATCGAAAACGGCCTGACGGAAGAAGCTGCCCTGAAAGCCCTCACCTACGAACCCGCTCAAATGCTCGGCCTGTACGCCCCCGCGCCGGCCATGAAAGGCCCGAAAGGCTATGAAGGGCCCGGCATCGGTTCGCTCGAACCGGGTAAGGCGGCTAATTTCCTCCTCAGTTCCGGCAATATTTTTCAAAAAGACGGCCAAATCCTCGAAACATGGGTGGGCGGCAAATCCTACCCCGTCACGCCCGACCCCTACGAAGGAGCCAACCCGAACGGCCGCTATCAACTCAGCGCCGGGCGCGAATCATATACCCTGTTCATCAAAGGCAAAGCCGATGCTCCCGAGGCCTCCCTGCAACGCTCCGACAGCAGCACGGTGAAGGTCAATTTTTCCTGGAACAGCGGGCTCGTGAGCCTCTCCTACCAGCCCGACACCCTGAAAAAAAACCTCGTCACGCTCTCCGGCACGGCGGGCGCCCGCGAATGGTCGGGCCGCGGCACGGACACCGACGGCGCCTGGATCGACTGGCGCGCGGTGCGACTCGGCGATGTTCCAGCGGGCGGGCCCACCAAACAGGACCCCGTTAAAGCGCCTGAGACCGGCCCGATGATTTACCCCTTCGTGGCTTTCGGCTGGACGGAACGACCCCGGCAACAGACTTTTTTGATCAAAAACGCGACCGTCTGGACCAACGAAAAAGAAGGCATTTTGCAAAATACCGACGTGCTGGTGGCCGAGGGCAAGATCAAACAAATCGGTAAAAACCTCGCGACGCCGGCAGGTGCCGTGGTGATCGACGGCACGGGGCGTTTCCTCACCGCCGGCATCATCGACGAGCATTCGCACATCGCCGTGGCCCGCTCGGTGAACGAAGGCACGCAGGAATCCTCGGCCGAAGTGCGCATCGGCGACGTACTGGATTCGGAGGACAACGACATTTACCGCCAGCTCGCCGGAGGCGTGACCGCCAGTCACTTGTTGCACGGCTCGGCCAACCCCATCGGCGGCCAGACACAGCTCATCAAACTCCGCTGGGGCTATGCGCCGGAAGAATTGAAATTCAGGAACTGGCCCGGCCAGATCAAATTTGCCCTCGGCGAAAACGTCAAACAAAGCAACTGGGGCGACAATAACCGCACCCGTTTCCCGCAGTCGCGCATGGGTGTGGAACAGGTGTACGTCGACTATTTCACCCGCGCCCAGGCCTACGGCGTTTTGAAAAAATCGGGCCGGCCCTACCGCCAGGACCTCGAAATGGACGCCCTGCTGGAAATCCTCGAAGGCCAGCGTTTCATCACCTGCCATTCCTACGTGCAAAGCGAGATCACGATGCTGATGCGCGTGGCCGAGCGATTCGGGTTCCGGGTCAACACTTTTACCCACATCCTGGAAGGCTACAAAGTCGCCGATAAAATGGCGAAACACGGCGTGGGCGGCAGCACGTTCAGCGACTGGTGGGCGTATAAAATGGAGGTCAAGGAAGCCATCCCCTACAACGCGGCCATCATGAGCGCCCAGGGCGTCACGGTAGCCATCAATTCGGACGACGCCGAAATGGCCCGGCGCCTCAACCAGGAAGCAGCCAAATCGGTCCTTTACGGCGGCATGAGCGAACCCGAAGCCTGGAAAATGGTGACCCTCAACCCCGCCAAACTGCTGCACGTGGACGACCGCGTGGGCAGTATCCGCGTGGGCAAAGACGCCGATCTCGTGCTCTGGAACGCCGATCCGCTCTCCATCTACGCCCGCGCCGAACAGACCTGGGTCGACGGCATCCTGTTCTTCGACCGCGCCGAAGATGCGCGCCGGCAAATCTGGGTGCAGCAGGAGCGCAACCGCATCATCCAGAAAATGCTGACCGAGAAAAAAGACCGCTCCGGTGGCGAACGGCCCTCGGCGCCGAAAAAACATTACCACTGCGATGATATGGATGACGAGGGTTGATCCGGTAGCCCGGAATTTATTCCGGGCAATCCCGCGGTGGAAAAATATAACTTAACCTGCCCGGAATAAATTCCGGGCTACCAGACGTCATGCGCCGCAAACATCCTCCGATCTCCGAATGGCCCACGACCGCGCGCATCGAAGCGTTCAGCGATGGGGTGATCGCCATCATCATCACCATCATGGTGCTGGAACTGCACGTGCCTCAACTGGCCGAAACCTTCGGCCGGGAAGAATTTTTCAAAGCGTTCGAGCATTTGTGGACCAAACTGGTCGCATATGCCATGAGCTTCGTCATCGTCGCGATCTTCTGGGTGAACCACCACGGCTTTTTTCATACCCTAAAAAAAAGCGACGGCAAACTCCTTTGGTACAACAACCACCTTTTATTCTGGCTGTCGCTGGTCCCTTTTGTCACGGCGTTTCTGGGTGAGCACCCCGACCGGCCGGAGGCCATTATTGTATTCGGTCTCGTGATGTTTTTCGCGGCGCTTGCATTCATGCTGATGGGCCAGTATGCTATGTTTAGCGGCAACCTGATGCATGAAAACTATCCGCTGGAAATTCGCCTGAAAGCCCTTCGGCGCAACTACCCGGGTCTTGTGATGTATTTTCTGTCGGTTGTGCTGGCTCCCGTGTCGTTCTGGATTTCATGGGTGTTCTTTTTCCTCGTGCCCGTGTATTATTTTATGCCGAGACAGGTGGGTGATAACGAGTAAACCATTGTTACATGTTATAAAGCGGTACTGCTGGCGCGATTAACCTTAATTACCCTGCTGGCGCGAGGCTCCGCCTCGTGCCTGACATTATGCAAGGCTGAGCCTCGCCAGATACGCCGGCACGAGGCGAAGCCTCGCGCCAGCAAGGCCACAGCGATTAACCTTAATTAACCATCCTTCAACCCACCTTAACCTCCCCTGCCAAACCCTGCCGGTACTTTTGCTCCATAATTTGGACAACTGTATTCTGCTATGAAAGCCAATCTTGCCTCACTCCTTTTCTTCCTGCTCCTGACACCCGCCTTCCTCTCGGCGCAAAAATTCTCGCTGCGGGGCACTCTCGTCGACTCCTCGTCGGCCCCGCTGGAAGGCGGTACCATGATGCTGCTCAACCCCAGGGACACTTCACTGCTCGCCTTTACCCGCTCGGGCGCCGGCGGCGTTTTCGAATTCCGCAACCAGCCGGCCGGCAATTACCTGCTGCGCGCCAGCTACCCGGGTCTGCGCAATCTGCAAAAACCCGTCGCTCTCGAAGGCGATGCCCGTACCGTGGATCTCGGGAACCTGGTGATGGACAACAGTTTTAACCTGATCGACGGCGTGGAAATCACGGCCCAGGCCAACCCAGTGGCCATCAAGGGCGATACGGTCGAATTCAACGCCGGCTCCTTCCACGTCAAGCAAAACGCTGTGGTGGAAGATTTGCTCAAAAAACTGCCCGGCGTGGAAGTCAAGGCCGACGGCACCGTGACCGCCATGGGCGAAGAAGTCAAAAACGTGACCGTCGACGGCAAAAAATTCTTCGGCAACGACCCAAAACTCGCCACCAAAAACCTGCCCGCCGATGCGGTGGATAAAGTGCAGGTGTTCGACAAAAAAAGCGAACAGGCCCAGTTCAGCGGCGTCGACGACGGTCAGCGCGAAAAAAGCATCAACCTCGAACTGAAAGACGACCGCAAAAACGGCTGGTTCGGCACCCTCACCGGCGGCGGCGGCCTCGACGCGCTGGAAAAAGCGCGCTATGAAAGCCGTCTCAGTCTCAACCGTTTCACGCCGAAACAACAACTTTCTTTCCTCGGACTGGGCAACAACATCAACCAGGCGGGTTTCAGTATCGAGGACTATATGGCCTTCTCCGGCGCCATGCGCCAGATGATGGGCGGCGGCGGCGGACGCGTCAGCCTGCAATTCGACTCGGACAACATGACGGTGCCGCTCGATTTCGGCAACAACGAAGGCTTCCTGGATACCTGGGCCGGCGGCGCCAATTTCAACCAGGACTACGGCCTGAAACGCAAGGGCTCGCTGAACCTGAGCTACATGTTCAGCCAGGCCGACAAACGCTACGACCGCACAACGCAGCAAACCAATTTTCTGCCCCAGGGCGATTACGTCACATCCGGCCACTCCTCCGAAAACAACAGTTTGCAAAACCACCGGATCAACATGACGCTCGACCAGAAAGTCGACTCGTTCAATTCGGTGCTCCTGACCTCGGCGTTCGGCTACGGCGACAATTCCAGCCAGACCATGAGCAACTCCCAAACCCTCGGCTCGGACGGGCAGCCGCAAAACGCCGGCAGCCGCACTTACGCATCCGAGGCCACGGGCGCCAACTGGACGGGCAGCCTGCTCTGGCGCCATAAATTCGCCAAAAAAGGCCGCAATTTCACCGTCAATTTCGACGCGGGCCTGAACAACAGTGACTCGGAAAGCAGCAGTTTTTCGGACAATCAATTTTACCGCGGCAACGGCTCGTCGCAGCGCGATACCGTTTCCCAAAACCAGTTTTTCAGCAACGACGTCGTGAACCTCGGCGCAAAAGCCACTTATACCGAGCCTCTTGGCAAGCGCCGCTACCTCGAATTTTCCTACGCCTACTCGCTTACCGACAACAAAGCCAACAAAGACGTGTACGACCTCGACGGCGGCGAAAACACCTATAACCCCCTGCTGTCCAACGCCTACAACAACCAGTTCGACTACCACCGCGCCGGCGCCGGATTCCGCATCAACCGCAAGGACTGGAATGGCAGCATCGGCCTCGATGTCCAGAACGCCGTGCTCGACGGCGCTGTCACTTCCGGCCAGGGCCGGCCCGTGCGCCAAAGTTTTCAGCACCTCCTGCCCCGACTGGATTACAACTACCAGTTCGCTCCCACACGCAATTTCCGCCTCTTCTACCAGACCAACGTGAACGCCCCCACGGTGCAGCAACTCCAGCCCGTGCCCGATCTCAGCGACCCGCTCAACATCAGCGAAGGCAACCCCGACCTGAAACCCGAGTATTCGCACTCGGTGAATACAAGCTACATGTCCTTCAACCCCGACAACATGCGCAGCTTTTTTACCAACCTGTCCTTCGATTTTACGGCTGATAAAATCGTGTATGCGCAGTCGGTCGACTCGCAGTTCGTGCGCCACTACCGCCCCGAAAACACCACGGCCGATTACCGCCTTTCGGGCATGGCCGCCTGGGGCTGGCCGGTCAAAGCACTGAAAAGCCGTTTTAACATCCGCAGTGAAGGCAGCTGGAACCGCGGCCAGGGCCTGGTGAACAACGTCACCAACTACACCACCGGCCTGGCGCTGACCCAGGGCCTGTCCTGGGACTTCGAGCCGGCCGAGTGGTTCATGCTCAGCGCGGGCGGCGAGCTCACCTGGAACCAGTCGCAATATTCGATCGACAAAGCCTTCAACCAGGAGTTTCTGACCCAGACCTATAACAGCGAACTCAACCTGGAACTGCCGAAAGATTTCGGTTTCAATACCAGTTTCAACGTCACCGTGAACAGCGGCCGAGCCGACGGGTACAACACCGCCATCCCGGTCTGGAACGCCGAGTTGTCGCGTTCTTTTTTGAAAAACAAGCGTTTGCAGGTCGGTTTTTCAGTCAAAGACCTGTTGAACCGCAACGTCGGGCTGCACCGCTCCGCCAATTTGAACTACGTGCAAGACGAACGGGTAGCTTCGCTCGGTCGCACGGTGATGCTGCGCGCTACTTATTCGCTGAACAGTTTCGGCCGCCCCGGCGGACCGGGCGGACCGCGGATGCGGATGATGATCCGGCGGTAAGGGCGATCAACGGTTGATATTTGAAAGAGCCTGGGTGCTGGCGTGTTACGTCGGCACCCAGGCTCTTTCAAATATCAAATCGCTGTAATTGTCCTGTGTTAATCAAAACCCCTCTTTATTCCGGTGCTTGTACCCGGAAGCCGGGCGCCTGTTCCTAATTTTATGGCATGAAACGGGTGGTCATCTTTCTGGTGGGTGGTCTGGTCGGCCTGATCTTCCCGGCCCGTGGACAATCAGCGCTCACCGGGCCACAGGGGGTCGCATCCGTTTACATCGAAAATTTCAGTACCAAAAGCAGCACCACGCAAACCTGCGTATCGGACGTGATGCAGGACCGCCGGGGCCGGCTTTGGGTCGCTACTTGTCCGGTGATGGCCGGCGTCAATTCCGTGCGGTTGTACCAATTCGACGGCTACGAATTTTATCCCGTCAACCTGGCCAACGACAGCTTGCCCGACCGTACGATGGCCATTCTCAAACAAATCACGCCCGATGGCGAATTGCTGGGCTTTTTTGAAAGCGACAATGTCAACGCGGTGTTTTTTTTCGACCCCGAACGGCAAACTACCCGAACCATCGCCTTTGATGCCCGCGAAGAAGGTACCGTTCGTGATGTTCTTCTGGTTGCCGACGGAACGTCGCTCGTTGCTCTGCAGAAACGCGATTCCATGGTCCTGGAACAGATCAGTGTCCATGGACGAAAAACCCGGCTGGCAGCCTGGTACAGTCCGCCCCTCGCCGCAGTCGATCCGGACAAGTATCGCAATACGGCAGCGATCTACCGGAAAGGAGACGAAGTCCTTGTGGGCAACGGCTTCCCTCCGCAGTTTCACAGCCTTTCGCTTCGTGATGGCAGCGTCCGGCAGATAACCTTAAATGGGTTGGCTCATTCGGATTTCATTGTCCCGATAAAGGACATTTTCGTGAATGATTTTTATGCTCAACGCATCCTGGACGGCCCCGGGGGCGACCTGTTCTGCTTTTTCCCCGATGCCGAGCAACAGGTGTACATCCGTCCGTCGGGCGCAGTTACATTTCAGCCGCTGAACGACATCCCGGCAGGATTCAGGGTTTGTCGCATGGAAAAAGATTCGGCCGGCAACCTGCTGCTGCTCTTCGTGAATAAGCAGAGCGTATACGGTGGCATTCTGTTCGATATCCACGGCAGGCGGCACGACTACTCGGATTTTGTTGCCGGATTCACCAAGATTTACAACGTACACAGCGTCAATTTTTTCCAATCCATTTTCGTCTGCTCGGAAGAAGGCCTTTCCCTCAAAATGATCCGCCAGGAAAACGCCTTGAAATACATGCTTCCCGGGTACAGCATCAGGGGAATGCTGGAAACGCGGCCCGGTGATTTTTTTATCACCAGCCAGAACAAGCCGCCGGTGCTGTACCGGGCCGCTACGGGAACGATCAGCGAACTGCCGGCCGACGATCCCCTGATCCAGGCCTGGGGCGACGCTTCCGTGAAAAAATTCAGCCTGGCGCCGGACGGCTCCGTCTGGAGTTTTCGCAGGGAAAATCTCGTGCATTTTTTCCCGCAAACCGGGGCCCATCTCGATTACACGGATTTTCCGCCCGCCTGGTCGCAAACATTCCTCTCCGACGGCAGGGTGGCCGTATGTTCCCAGTCCGAAGGACTCCAGTTTTTCAACCCGGCAACCGGCAAAAAAACCGGGGTAAAAACCGGCAGCCGCCTTTCTTCTTTCAAGGGGGTCGTTCACGACATCTGCCAGGCGCCCGACGGGCGTTTGTGGATTGCCACGGGCACCGGCCTGTGGCGGTACGACCCGGTTTCGGGCGACGAAAAGTTGTTCGGCTTCGAGCCGCCTTTCCGCGATTTCAGGTTCATGTGCATCGAAGCAGCCCCGGACGGACGCCTGTGGCTCGGCACTTTCCTCGAAGGTGTCTACATTTTCGACCCCCGAAAAGGCACGCTGCGGGCAATCGGAAAAAACCAGGGTCTGCTGAACAATACCGTAGTCACCATCACCCGCGATGCGAACGGCGATTTTTGGGCGGGCACCTACGGCGGCTTGTCGCACCTTTCTCCGAACGGCGACGTGATTGCCAATTTCCTGAAACAGGACGGATTGTTCGAGCTCGAATTCAATCGCTACGGGGCGCTCCGGGCGCAAAGCGGCGCATTGTTGCTGGGTACGGTCAATGGCCTGCACATCATTCAGCCCGAGCTGCTGGAGCAACAGCGAAAAGCCAGCCGGGCGCCAGGGATATACCTGACTTCGATCACGGTGGCCGACCCGCATTCGGATGCCGAAATCGTGCTGAAAACGGCCCTCGAAAATATTTCCCAACTGGTACTGCCCGCAGGCCGGCGGCATTTGCGCGTGGAGTTCGCACTGACCTCCTACATACAGCCGGAGCGCAACCAGTTTGCCTACATGCTCGAAGGCGTGGACAAGAACTGGACGGCCATCGGCGCGCGCAGGGAGCTGAATTTCAACGACTTGCCAGCCGGGCGTTACAATCTGCTGATCAAGGGCTGCGACTTCCAGGGCAACTGCACCGCAGCCTGGGTCCGTATACCCATTCACGCCCGGGAGTACTTTTATAAAGAACCCTGGTTTTACGCGCTTTGCCTGCTGCCTTTCCTCGTGTTCGGCTGGGTGTGGCTGCGGCGACTCCAGGGCGAGCGGGCGCGACTGGAAAAACAGGTACAAAGCCGCACCCGCCAAATCCAGCAGGACAAGGCCCTGATCGAAAAACAAGCGCAGGACCTCAGGCGGCTGGACGAAGCCAAATCGCGCTTTTTCACCAACATCTCCCACGAACTCCGGACGCCGGTCACCCTGATCACCGCCCCCGTGGAACGCCTGCTTCAAAAAATACCTGCCGGCCCCGACAACGAAGAACAGCGCCTTTCCCTTCAATGGGTCTTGTACAACGGCCGTAAACTGGCGGCCCTCGTGGAAGAATTACTCGAACTTTCGCGCCTGGAAGCGGGCAAAACCGAATTGCTCGAAATCCCCACAGCCTTCTTTCCCTGGTGCAGGCAGCTGTTCAGCACTTTCGGGAGCCAGGCCGAAATAAAATCGATCCGTTATGTGCTCGACTATTCCGCCTCCCCGGACTTGCAAGTCGCCATGGACCGGATGCGCCTGGAAAAAATCATCAATAACCTGATTTCCAATGCTTTGAAATTCACGGCAGCCGGTGGCGAAGTATGCCTGAAAGTATCCGAAAACCCGGCTCCCGATGCGGATCACACCACTCTGCGGATACAAGTGGCCGACACGGGCCGCGGCGTGCCGCCCGAAGACCTGCCTCATTTGTTCGAACGGTATTTCCAGACCACGCGAAGCGACATCGCCCGGGAGGGCGGTACGGGCATCGGCCTGGCGCTGGCCCGCGAGCTGGCCTTGCTGATGAAAGGTGACCTGGAAGTGGAAAGCGCCTGGGGCAAAGGCAGTGTTTTTACCCTGACACTTTCCTTGAAAAAAGCCGCAGCAGCAGCCCCGCCTTCGACAGAAAAAACAGAACTGCCGGCGCTCCCAGTTGAAGAAGCGCCCGCCCCGCCTCAGGACAAGGGGGATTCAACCGGCAAGGAACACCTGTTCGTGGTGGAAGACAATCCCGATATGCGCGCCCTGATCAAATCGCTTTTGTCGGATCAGTACGCGCTCCACTTTGCCAACGACGGACAGGAAGCCTGGGATCTCCTGAACCAACCCGGCAAGCCGCCCACGCAGATTTCACTGATCCTCTCCGACGTCATGATGCCCCGCATGGACGGCTACGAACTGCTGGAAAAAATCAAGTCGCATCCGCAATGGCGTCAGGTGCCCATGATCCTGCTGACGGCCCGCGCCGAGCAGGAAGATAAAATCCAGGCGCTGCGCCTGGGTGTGGACGACTACCTCGTCAAGCCGTTTTCACCTGCAGAACTCAGCGCCAGGGTGTCGAACCTGATCGCCAACTACCGGGGCAGGCAACCCTTTACCGCCGCGCGGGCGCCGGATCTGCAATTCGACGAAGTGGAGGCCCGTGACGTGAACTGGCTGAAAACCATCGAAGCCGCCGCCAAGACCGCGCTCGACAAAGCCTTGCCCCTGCAGGTGGCCGACCTGGCCGAAGCGGGCGCCATGAGCGAACGCCAGTTCTTCCGCGAGATCAAACGCCTCACCGGTCTGACGCCCAACCAGTACATCCTGGAAGTGCGGCTCCAGAAAGCCCGACACCTGCTCCAGCACCGCGCCTACGGCACCCTCGCCGAGGTCGCCTATGCCGTCGGTTTCGAAACGCCGACCTATTTCACGAAGGTGTTCGAGACGCATTTCGGCAAACACCCCTCCGCCTATTTCCACGCCGCGACAGCGCCGGAATAGGCTGTTTTTCCCCTTTCAGGCAGTATTTGGCAGGATTGTCCCTGTTTTTGGCAGGATCGTTCGGTTGCCTGCCGGGCACTTTTGTCCCGTTCAATCAGCCTTGCTGAGCGAATCTGAACAAACAGTCTGTCATTAATCGTCCTGTCTTAAAATGAAAAATAATCTGCTTTCCGAACACCTCCGCCGGGCCTTGTTGTTCTCGGCTTTTTGTTTTCTGTGTTTGTCCTCTGCGCCTCCGCTGCTTGCGCAAACGAACATGAATGCCAACGGCTCGACATACACCATCAGCTACAACGGCAGCTACCAGGATTATCTCATTCCTTCCAGCAACAGCTATTCCCAACTCCAGCTGAGCTGCCGCGGCGCCGACGGCGGCCGGCGGCGTTACTCCGGTTTTTGCACGGCACGCGGCGGGGAAGGCGCCACGGCAACGGCAACGTTTAACATCGGTTGCGACGCCAACGAACTCAAACCGAATTCGACTATCCGTTTCATCGTCGGCCATGAGGGCACCAAAAACGATGGCGGAGGGGTCGAAGGCGGCGGCGGCGGCGGCGGCACGGCCATTCTCTACAAAGAATACGGCAGTTCGGATTGGGTCATCCTGATGGTGGCCGGCGGCGGCGGCGGCGCCTTCCTGAACGGCCTATGCGACGACAACGACGGCCGCGGCGGCACCAATACCACCTCGGGCAGCGACGGCAAAGGCGACGGCTATGGCGACGGCGGCGTCAACGGCGACGGCGGCGGCCACGGTACCGGCGCCCTCACGCGAGGCTCGGGCGGCGGCGGCGCGTATTACGACGGCGACGGGATCGTAAATTGCGGCGGGGAGTATGGCGGCGGCGGAAAAGGTTTTTCCGTAGGCGGTGCGGGCGGTACTGACGATGAAATCTGCGGCGGCGGGCAAGAGGGCGGGTTCGGATTTGGCGGCGGCGGCCAGGGCATCGCGGCCGGCGGCGGTGGCGGCGGGTATTCGGGCGGCGGCGGAGGCGGGTACCAGGGCGGCGGCGGCGGCGGCGGCAGCTACGTCAGCAGCATGGCAGCCTCTTCATCGATCACGGCAGGCGGAACGGTAGCCGACCCCGACCCAGGGTCCTGTACCTACAAGTTCGCCAGTAATACGGGCTCTCCGCTCACCACCATTTACCCGTCCTGTGAAAGCCTGATTACCGTTCAGGTGGACAACTGCCCGACGGGCACCCTGACCGTTTCAGGCGAAGAACTGGCCGGCAATAGCACCGGCGGCTGCGGCGATCTGTCCTTCAACTCCTTCACGTTCGATTGCGACGACGTAGGCCAAACTTTTACCAAAACCGTTACCATCACGGACGAGGTAGGCACCACGTCTTCCTGTTCCGGGCAGATCAAAGTCAAATCCATCCCCGTGGCCAAATGCAAAAACGTTACCGCATTGTTGAACGGCTCCGGCTCGGTGACTGTTACGCCCAGTGATGCCGACAACGGCAGCTACGATCCCGACGGAGGAAGCGTGACAACCGCCTTTTTCATCTTTTTCGGCGACGGCCAGTCCTATACCTACAATTGCAACAATATCGGAGACAATACGCTGGCTCTTTTTGTCACTGACGATGAAGGCGAGTTCGACTACTGTACCACCACGATAACCGTGAAAGACAATGCCGACCCCTCCGTGACGTGTAAAAACGCGACGGTGAACCTGAACTCCAGCGGCACGGGCAGCATTACCACCTCAAACGTGTACAGTTCGGGCTCGGACAACTGCGGCACCGTCAACCAGCAATCGGTCTCGCCCAGCGCTTTTACCTGCAGCAATATCGGCACAAACATCGTCACACTCACCGTCAACGACGGCCACAGCAACACCGCCACCTGCACCGCCACCGTCACCGTGGCCGACAATACCGCGCCGTCCGTCACCTGCAAAAACGCTACCGTCACCCTGAATTCCGGCGGCACCGGCACCATCACAACTGCTTCCGTTTACCAAACGGGTTCGGACAACTGTGGCACCGTCAACCAGCAATCGGTCTCTCCCAGCTCCTTCACCTGCAGCAACATCGGCACCAATACCGTCACCCTGACGGTCAATGACAGCCACGGAAACACGAAAACCTGTACCGCCACCGTCACCGTTTCAGACAACACCGCACCAACGGTGACATGTAAAAACGCGACGGTCAATCTGAATTCCAGCGGAACGGGCAGTATCACGACGTCCAGCGTGTACAATACCGGCTCCGACAACTGCGGAACCGTCAACCAGGTCTCCGTTTCGCCCAGCTCCTTCACCTGCAGCAACCTCGGGACCAACACCGTGACACTCACGGTCAACGACGGCCACAGCAACACGGCTACTTGCAGCGCCACCGTCACAGTCGCCGACAATACCGCGCCGAGCGTGACCTGTAAGAACGCCACCGTCAACCTGAACGCGAGCGGCACGGGCAGCATCACGACTTCGTCCGTTTACAATTCGGGTTCGGACAATTGCGGAACCGTCAACCAGGTCTCCGTTTCGCCCAGCTCCTTCACCTGCAGCAACCTCGGCGCCAACACCGTCACCCTCACGGTCAACGACGGCCACGGAAATACGAACACCTGCACCGCCACCGTGACGGTGAGCGATCCCACCGCGGCCTGCAACAGCGCCCCCACGGCAGTGTGTAAAAACGTGAGCGTGAACGCCGGCGCCTCCTGCACGGCAACGGTTGCCGCCACCGAAGTGGACAACGGCTCCAGCGACCCGGAGAACGGCCCGCTCACGTATGCGCTCAGCCCGAGCGGACCCTTTTCCTATGGCACGACCACCGTCACCCTGACGGTTACCGACAATGCTTCGCATACCGCTTCGTGCACCGCCACGATCAACGTTTCGGACAATACCGCGCCAACGGTAACTTGTAAAAACGCGACCGTGAATCTGAGCACGGGTGGCACTGGCAGCATTACGACTTCGTCCGTTTACAATTCGGGTTCGGACAACTGCGGAACCGTCAACCAGGTCTCCGTTTCGCCCAGTTCGTTCACGTGCAGCAATTTGGGAACCAACACCGTGACTTTGACCGTCAACGACGGCCACGGAAATACCGCCACCTGCGCCGCCACCGTCACCGTGGCCGATATTACCGCGCCAACCGTAACCTGCGTAACTTCCAAAACAGTCAGCCTGGACGCATCGGGCTCCTACACCTTCAGTAATTCCGAACTCATCCAAAGCAGCTCGGACAACTGCGGTTCGGTCAGCGTGAGCGCCATCTCGCCTTCCTCCGTCAACTGCAACAATCTTGCGAACAACCCCACCGTGACGGTCACCGTGAGCGATGGGCATGGGAACACGGCTACTTGCCAGGTTAGCGTACTGGTCATGGATAATACACCGCCAAGCCTCATCTGTAAAAACACGACAGTCTACCTCGACGCGGGCGGACAAGCGTCCATCAGTTTCAACGACGTCGTTCAAAGCGTTTCGGACAACTGTACCGTGATCTTCCAACAAACCACTCCAAATTCCTTCGACTGCAGCCAAACAGGCTCCAATACTGTCACTGCGTACGCCGGAGATTACGGCGGAAACCTGGTCAATTGCAGCGCAACGGTGACCGTCGCGGACGCTATTTCACCTTCCGTGACCTGCAAAAACGCCACTGTCTACCTCGACGCTTCGGGGTCTGGCAGCATCGCCACGGCCGACGTGTACAATTCGGGTTCGGACAACTGCGGAACCGTGAACCAGGTTTCCGTTTCGCCCAACACGTTCAATTG
>JBGAJY010000066.1:0-24050 GCA_044224705.1 Saprospiraceae bacterium | reverse complement strand
GAATTGGAAAAGGGTTGGGATGCTCTCGTTAATTAACCGCCATCGGTGAATATTTGAGAGCATCCCAACCCTTTTCCAATTCTAATATCTAATCTCAGGATTCAGGTTTCTTATTTCCCTAAAGTCCGTTCACGGCTTCAACCCCAACGATCTCGGGAATTTTGACCCGGATTGATTCGGTGATCCCGGCGCGCAGGGTCATGTCCGACATCGAGCAAGATTCACACATGCCCATCCAGCGGATTTTGACGTGCATATCATCGGTTATATCCACCAATTCGACATCGCCGCCGTCCACATTCAAATGAGGACGGATGGTTCGGAGGGCGTCTTCAACACGGAGGAGCAACTGTTCTTTATCGGATACGATCATGCGGTGGAATTTGCTGCAAAAGTAACAATTAAGGGCAGGCTTTTATCATTTTACCGCCCTATTGCTTGAGTTTATCACGGAATTTCTCCCTGAATTTCCTCACTTTGGGTGTAATAACAATGGAGCAGTAAGGTTGGTTGGGGTTCGCCTTGTAATAGTTCTGGTGGTAGTCTTCGGCTTTGTAAAACTGCCCGAACGGCGCGATCTCGGTCACGATCGGATCATCCCAGATTTCCTGAGCCGATTTTTTCACTTCTTCCGCGATCACCTGCTGCTCAGGCGAATGATAAAAAATGACGGAGCGGTATTGTGTACCCACGTCGTGACCCTGCCGGTTCAGCGTTGTGGGATCATGTACTGTAAAAAACACCTCCAGAATGTCGCGATAGCCGATCACCGCCGGGTCGAACGTGACCTGAATCACTTCGGCATGGCCGGTAGTACCGTTGCACACTTCACGATAGCTCGGGTTGGGCACCTTGCCGCCTGAATAGCCGCTCTCCACTTTCAGCACGCCTTTCAGGTCCTGGTAAATGGCTTCCACGCACCAGAAGCAGCCCCCGCCGAGGGTTGCGGTTTCCGTTTGTGTGTTTTTAAGTAATGAATCGAGGGTGTTTGCAGTTTGTGTTGCGGGCATGCTTGCCTCCTTTTTGGGTGTTTGTGCCAACAGGCCGCTCGCAGCCCAGCCGGCAAACAGGATGAAAAAGAATGTTTGTTTCATGTTGAAGGATTGATTGGTGAAACAAACGAACAGCGGAAGGGTTCGGTTTTTGAGCGCTCAAAAGAACTGCTCAAACTGTCGCAGCCGCGACCTCGCGGTGCAGGCGATACCCTTCGGGGCCTGCCAGTTCGCTCAAAAACCGGTTGAGACCGGTCCATTTAGCCTCGTTCAGTTCATAACTGATGTTGTGGCGGTAATACTCTTCGAGGCTGAAACCCGGTAATGTGGGCAGGATTTTGGTCAGTTCGGGCACGTGTTCAATGCCGGAACGAAGCGCCTGATTGAATTGCGCCATAAAAAATGATTCCATCGGCCGCGCACTCACCCAGGCGGCAAAAACAAAGGGCAGGCCGGTCCAGGCCGTCCAGGCTTCGCCGAGGTCGTACACGTAGGGAAATTGTTTCTCGCGGCCGATCGCCCGGTCACCAATGATAAGGCCCGCGGTGTCGCCAGCAATTTTTTGTTCAAAACCTTCGGTTGCAGCGATAAATTCGGGTTGAACATGCCAAAACTCGCGGCAAAGCAATTGCACGAGGGCTACCGAAGTACGTGAGTGAAAATCGAGGTACAGTTTTTTGATCTCCGTCAGCGGCTGTTCGGAAAAAATGGACACCGTCCTCACGGTACCTGTGGAGCCAATGCAATAATCGCTCACGAGATAGGCTTCCTGCAATTCCGGGATGATCGCCACCGGCGTGAGCACAAGGTCCGCCTCACCCGATAAGAGTTTCTGTGCGCAAACGGAGGGGATATCCAGACTCAGATCAACCATTTCCGCCAGTGGGCTGCGAAAAATCCCGTAAATGAAGGGTTTGGTATTCAGGTAACTGACGGCGCTGAGACGGATCTTTTGCATGGAAAACTATCGTCGGAAAGATCAGGAATTGGAAACAACTGGCAGGTCGAAATAACCCCGCCATTGTTTGTCTTCTTCAAAAACCACTTCGCTATAATCGCTGAGCACGTTGTACAGCGTGTCGCGTTCGACGGGCTTGCGGCCGACACGGCGGATCAGTTCGACTAGTTGCTGGGTGGTCAAAGCAGGATTTTGCTCTTCTGCGCCGGCCATCGAATAGATTTTGGTGGTATCGTCGATGGTGCCGTCGATGTCGTCTACACCGAAGGCCAGCGACATCTGCGTCAGGGTGCGGCCGATCATGGGCCAGTACGACTTGATGTGGTCAAAATTGTCGAGGTAAATACGGCTAACGGCGTAATTGCGGAGGTCTTCCACGGCCGTGCTTTCCGGCACGTGGCTCATCTGGTTGTCCTGGTTGCGGAATTTCAGCGGAATAAAAGTCTGGAAACCTCCGGTTTTGTCCTGCAATTGACGCAGCCGTTCGAGGTGATCCACCCGGTGGCGGAACTGTTCGATATGGCCGTAGAGCATCGTCGCATTGGAGCGGCCACCCAGGGCGTGCCAGGCTTCGTGAATGGCCAGCCATTGGTCGGCGGTGCATTTGTCGGCGGCGATTTTTTCGCGGATTTCGGGGTCAAAGATCTCCGCGCCGCCACCGGGCATGCTGTCGAGGCCGGCGTCTTTCATACGCTTCATGCCCTCCTCGTAGCCGATTTTGGCTTTTTTGAAAATGTAGTGGTATTCCACCGGGGTGAGCGCCTTGATGTGCAGTTCGGGCCGGTGGGCTTTGATCTTTTGAAAAAATTCAGTGTAAAACGCCAGGTCGTACTGTGGCAAAACGCCGCCCACGATGTGCACCTCGGTGACCGGCTGGCCGTCGTATTTGCGCACGATGTCAAACATTTCCTCCATGGAAAAAGCCCATGCGTCGGTATCGCTGCGCTGTTTGATCAGGCGGGAGTACGAGCAGAATTTGCAGTCGTACACGCAGAGGTTGGTCGGCTCAATGTGAAAATTCCGGTTGAAAAAGACCTGGTCGCCATTTTTGCGTTCGCGGATATAATTAGCCAGTACACCGAGGTAAGACAACTCTCCATGTTCAAACAAAAAGACGCCTTCATCAAAAGTAATACGCTGGTTGTCAGCCACTTTTTGGGCAATTCTTTTGTGCTCCGCACTCAAATCCTGACCTTGGAGCAATACATCAAGTTGTTCAATTCCGCGCATGGAGGATCGTTGTTTGTGGCAAAACAGTCGCCGGCTCGCTTTGTTTTTGAATTTTCAATTTTCTATGAAACTTATTTCTGGTTGCGCCGGAACTTGATGATCTCGATGAGTTTCCGGGCGTTTTCAGAATTGGAATACTCGGTTTCCAGCAAAGCGCGGCGCTCCCCTATTTTGGTTTGTTCGAAAGGCGCATTGATCAACGCTTCTATGGTTTGGCGAATAGAAGCCGCAGAATTCCGCACGTAGCACAGTTTTTCGAGCCCGGTGCCGCGCACCATGTGGTCGTTGACGATACAGAACCGGCCACCAAACAGCGCGTTGATCAGTTTCAGTTTGATCCCGGCGGTTTGGAACGACACCAGCAGGTTGATCTGCGCGTCGCGGATGAGTTCAGTCATGGCGCGGTCGTCCGGATTTTCCACTAAAGTGACGTGATCGAAGTGCTCGATATGCTCTTTCAGGGCCCAGGAAGGGTCCATACCGGCAATTTTAAAAGGGATATCGAGGTCAGCGAATACATTGTCGATCAGCCACATCGCGGCGCGCTCGTTGTCGGGCACGCTGAGTTTGCCGTGGAAAAGCACGTAAGCGCCGCGCCCCGTGGGTGTATCCACGGCCGAATTCGCATGAAAAGCCGGCAGATAATGCGTATTGGCCTTCAATTCGCGGTAATAAGCCGTATCGGTGGTAGAGAGTGTCAGGATTTCATCGGCGTACAACACCACTTTCGGTTCGATGCGCTGGAGGCGGATGCTTTCGATAAAATAGTACACCTTTTCCAGCACCACATCGGTCAGGCGGCTGAGGTTTTCGTAGTACTGCCACTCGATATTGTGCATCCGAACGATCTTTTGGCGGCCACGCAACCGGGGATGCCACACCAGTCCGGCCGTATGCATGCCTTCGAACAGGATCGGGTGATCGTCTTTGCGCAGGCGTTTGAGCAGGGTGCTGTTCAGCCGGGTGCGCATGATAAATGGCAAGAAACTCAGCTGATACCACCACGAACGGCTACGCTTGTAGTAGTATACCTCCGAGCAGAACTCGGCCAGTTGCGGCTGCGGCTCCCGGTCGCCATACTGGTAGCAATGCAGAATAACCTTCACCCCCTGGGCATGCAGGGCCTTGATTTGGTTGTAGATCACAATGACCCCGCCATAGTTGGCCGGATACGGAATGTCGAATGAAACGACGTGAAGAAACATGATATCTTAATAAAGGGATTGAGGCCTGCAAAGATAGATTATTTTTCAGGGTGGGTGAAACGGCGGCTTCAAACCGAACAAACACAAAATGCCGGGGCCGATTTTCAGGCTTAAATTTGGAGAGGCCTTGACAGGCTTAGACAGCCTATCGCCTGCGCCTTTTGACAAAAAGATGAAGAACCAGGCGGCACATAACGGGTATTCAGGACGTTTTCATACCGCATCGACCGGTAAAAAATTTTAGCCGAAAACGCTTGTTTGTTCTTTGGCAAATATGCTACCTTAGGCAAACAAAAGAAGGTCAATACCACCTGTCCAATTATTTTTGTTCACCAAAATCAAAGGGTTATGAACATTACTTTTGAAGAGCTCCGTCGCATCAAACACGCTTTACCCACCGGCAGCATTGCCAGGATCGCTCAGGAACTGAACGTTGATGAGCAAACCGTTCGCAATTACTTCGGAGCCCAAAACTACCAAAATGGCGCCCTCGTCGAATTTCACCACGAACCCGGACCAAACGGCGGTATCGTTCATTTGGAAGACATTACTATCCTGAATCGCGCCAAGCAAATCCTAGAGGAAGACCAAAACGCGTCTGTACACTAATAACCAAAACACTTTCTCCTCCGGACGTCCCGCTCCAACCGGGACATAAAAAGGGAAGCCGGCAACGATTGGCTTCCCTTTTTCTTTTCCCTTTCAGAATGACGGGTAAAACTCCCTGGTGAGCGCTTGAAAATCAGCGGAATACATCTCTTCAACGCCGTAAATCGACATTTCGTGTCGCCGGAATGGCCGGGGATCGCGGGTAAATCGCATCAGCAGTCGCTCTACAGGCTTGCCGGACCTCCCTGATACATGCATTTCTGCATTGCAAAACAACCCATTGAGTACGGCTAATTCGCGCAATCGCCGTCCTTCTGCCACCGGCAGAATAACACAAAATGATCCGCCCGGAGCGAGCAGGCGGCCTGCGGCTTGCAGCAAATCTACCTGCGGCAGACTCGCCGCATGGCGCCCGAGGCGACGCTTAGCATCCGGCGACTCCAGCGCTTCCACATAAAATGGAGGATTGCTGACGATCAGATCAAATTGATATGCTGCGGTTTGCGCAAATTGCTGAACAGCGCTTTCCACCAAATACAGGCGCCGGGCCCAGGGCGATGCCGCAAAGTTCGATGCTGCGCAGCGTGCTGATTCCGGGTCAATTTCAACAGCAGTAATCAGCGTTCCGGGACGATTTTCCGTGCGTTGCGCAAGCATCAGGGCCACTACACCGGTGCCCGCGCCAATATCCAGGATCCGCGTGGCGCCTTCGGCTTTTGCCCAGGCGCCCAGCAACACACTGTCGGTGCCGACCCGATGGGTGGTCCCTTCCTGCGACAAGCTAAATTTTTTGAAACGGAATAGCGGCGACGCCATGTTCGGTCAAAATTCGGAGCAGGTAATAGCCGGCGGGCAAAGATTGAACGCCGAGATTCATTCGGCCTGGATTCGCCCGGAACCCCCTCATTGGGCGGCCCAGGGCATCAAACACTTCCAGTCCATTGATTTCAGGATTTTTATCGCTGGCATAAATTGTCAATACATCGGACACGGGGTTCGGACCGATGCAGAATCCCGACTGGTCGGGTTCTAATGTGGCCGTTGCATTTTCCGACCAACGCTCCTGAAACTCTGCAGCGTAAAGACGCGCAATGTCGGCATTGTGGATCACCAGCGTGTTTTCGTCATTGGCCGTTTCGGCGGTGTACGACCAGTTGTGGGAACCCGTCAGAACTGCCGGGTCTGAATTTGGAGAAAAAGCATCCACTTCCACGTACTTATGGTGGAGCAGCGCGTTACCAGGATGAGGGAAAACAGGCACGCCGTTGGCCAGCAGGTAATCGTATTCACAGCCGGGGTCATCGATGTTTTCGATCAAACCGCGCACGGCGACGCCACCGTTATAAGCATCCAGCAGGGCGTTGCCCGGTTCATTTTTGGTGAAAGTAAACAGGGCAAAATCGAGACGATCATCCGCAGATTGAATGGTTTCGACAATACGCCCCGTGACGCCGTCGGACGGTGAAAACCAGCTTTGGACCGGAATACCGCCGATGAGAAAATAGTGCGGCGTGTTGTTCGTTTTGGCCGACCCGAAGCGACCGTTCGCCAGGTTGGGCAAGGCGCCCGTGCTGCCCCACATTTCTTCGAATTCCAGCGTGTAAGCCAAGGCAAGCGATTGATCCTGTATGAACAAGAGGTTGTTGTAGTCTTCGGTCATGTTGCCGGTTGTCCAGTTCATGGAGCCGGTCATCACCCAGGCCTTGTCGGGCAAGGCAGCATCGATCACCATGAATTTGTCGTGCATCAATGCTTCGTCGTTGCCATACACGACAGGGAAAGCGGGCGCCGGCGATAACGCCGTATTATCGGTCGTCGAGGATGCGATGTAGCGTACCCGGACGCCCCGGGCCTGGGCCTGCTTGAGGGCATAGGTAATGTCGCTGCGGTTGTTGTTATACATTGTCACGTCGAGCGTTTGTTGTGCGGCATCGATGCGCGCGATGGTCTCGTCGCGGCAAGCGGCAAAACTTTGCCCGGAGGGCGCCAAACCGCCGACGAGGGAAATGTCGATGGCATGGTTAAAAAAGACTTTAATCTGTCCGGAAGAACTTGATACCGTGGAAAAAGGCGCCGTTTCGGAAAAAACCGTGGCGCCGTTTTGCGTGGCTTCCACCTGCGCCCAATACAGCGAACCGGGCTGCAAACCCGTAAGATTGGCACTGAATTCCTGGCTGCTGCCCGGCAGAATCAGTTCCGACCCAAGGGCAGGCGTGGGGCCATAATGCAGTTTTGAAGTGGCCGGCAAATTGGTTTGCCAGTTCAGCGTAAAGCCGGTCGTCGACAAATCGGACGGTGTCGGTTTTTGCAGAAAAAACAAACAGGAGGCGGAATTGATATCAGCGTTTCCGCGCGGAAGCAACTGAAAATCATCGTATTGCGACACGATGGCTGTTAATTGAACCGGTTCGGCCGGAATGGAAAAACCTTGCAGCGGGCTTTCATTTCGCAGGTAAATCGAGGACGGATCTCCGGCCGCATCGCTCAATGCATAGGTCCCGCTACCTGAAAACAGTCCGCCTGCATCGTCAAAACTGATGCAGGACAATCTGACCAGTTGCCCTTCCAGATCATCCGAAAGATCAGACAGCGCTACGGCTTTGGGTATGGGAAGCGGGTGGCCGGAAGAGATCACCTGGTAACCGGTCACAGGACTAATTTCCAGCAAGCCGTGGTACAGGGTGAGCGTCCCGCTGATTTCCACGCTGTCGCCGGTGGAAACATTCTGCTCAAAACCCGCTGCCGAGCCGCTACCTGGATAAGCGGCGATACCGGCAGTTCCATCCTGGAGGAAGCGAACCGGGCCCAATTCGGAGCCATTGGTCACGACGCCACGCACCGTCACCACTGCGCCGGCCGGCAATACCCGCGCTTCGGCAACGGAAATGGACTGAGCATGAGAAAACAGGGGTAATAAGGCGATTAAAACGGAACAAATCTGGCGTATGAACATCTGAGAAGAAAAAAGTTGGCAGGCTTCTCTTTGATAATGCAACAGTTCAGGGAGACCCTCTTTCACCGAAAATCAGGCTTCCGATGCGGACCATAGTACTACCCTCTTCCACTGCGATCCGCCAGTCTCCGGACATCCCCATAGAGATTTCGCGGAAATGCGGCGCATTGGGGAAATAGTTGGTTTTTAGACTTTGAAAAATCACGCGGAGACGCCTGAATTCGGAGCGCACCCGGGCTTCCTCATCGGTAAAAGTGGCCATTCCCATGACCCCGCAAAGGCGAATATTGGACAGGCTTTGGTATTCGGCGCTGTCGAGCAGGAGTCGTGCCTCCGTTTGGTCGAGGCCGAATTTGGTCTCCTCCTCGGCGATGTGAAACTGCAGTAAGCAATCGATTACCCGGCCAGCGTTACTGGCTTGTTTGTCAATCTCCTGGAGCAGTTTCAGGCTGTCGACCGAATGGATCATCCGGACAAAGGGCGCAATCAATTTGACCTTATTTGTCTGGAGATGGCCGATCAGGTGCCAATCGATATCCTTGGGCAGCACATCATGTTTGGCGCGCATCTCCTGGGCGCGGTTTTCGCCAAAAATGCGCTGGCCCTGGCGATAAATATCCAGGATGCTTTCGGGCGGATGCGTTTTGGATACGGCGACGAGGGTGACCCCTTGGGCGGTAAGTTCGTGGAGAAGTTCGGCAAGCATGATACGGCAGGATTTACGAGGCGACGCAAAAGTACGGATTCGTGGAAGCCGGACAGAAGTGAAACACAGAATTGCACGGGCTGAGCGCAAATAGACCTACCTTAGCCGCGTTGTTTTCACCTGTATTCCACCCGTTTTATCCATATTCCCTTCGTTGCTCTACCCGACTATGCAATCCCGTCTGTACAAATCCCTTTGCCTGGTTCCACTGCTTTGCTGTGCAATTTCCCTTCAAAATACTTCGGCTCAGCCTTGTCCGACACTCAATCAAACCGCAACACTTACGTCACCTGATTGCGCTTCGGGTATCAACCCCTGCACCGTTTGTCCCGGAGATGTCATCACACTCACTGCTTCGGGAACAAATTTACAGCCTGGAACCTGCATCAACTGGTACTACGGCACCACAAACAATTTCAACCCATACGACGGCGAAGGCACCCTGCTGGGTTGTTCCATGGTGGAATCGACGCCCCCCAACCCCTGTGCAGGCGGTTGTCCGCTCACACTCGGCCTTCTGGTTAACGCCTGCGGAACCGAGGAAAACAACGAATTAATGGCCATCCTGTCTGGTGGCGGTTTTTTTGTTGACGATTTGAGCATTGATTTTGACGGTAGCGGGGGCGATATTGGTTCTGATTGCGGCTGGCAGGAACCTGCGGCCAACGCCATTGCCAGTATTCAGACTTTTTGCCCGAATGCCACCGTGATCGGAGCGGGACCGGGCGAATCGGTTCCCGGCGGCGTCCCGGTGGTTATTTTTCCCAGCGCGGGTTTTGATTTCAACTACAATTTTGGCGGGTTGTGCCCCATCTCCCCCGTAATTTATGTGATGCAAAGCGGCTGCGCATTGGGCAATGAAGTGTTTCCGCAAAGTGGCGGAAGCATCTCGACCACCGTTTCGGTGAGTTGCGGATGCAGTGATAACACGACTTACAATACCGGCAACCTGTCGGGCGGCGACGGCGCTTTTGTCACAGATGCCGGTTTCCCGCCTTTCTACGGCAATGCCGGCTGCGGGTTTCCCAATTTTCCCGGCGGCGGCGGTGGCGGCGGTGGAACGCCTCCGATCCAGGTGCTGCCGTTTATGTTCACGGTGACACAGGATATGTGCAATGGTGGTCCGTATTACGTCGTCGGTATCGTCGAGCCTTTGCAGGCGGGCTGCAACGAGGCATTGACCAACTATCTGGGCTTCAACGTGCCTTGCCCGATGCCTACCCTGGACGGCGCCGATCTGTGCCAAAACAGCGGTTTATTCAACCTGAATCCACTGGTGACGCCGGCAGGCATGCCCGGTATTTGGAGCGGCCCCGGCGTGAGCGGCTCCAATTTCAACCCCTCCGGTCAGTTGGGGGCTGTCGAATTGACATTCACGCCCTCCGGCACCTGCAGCACGGCGGCGACCACCACTCTAAATGTCTTTGAATCGCCCAAAGCGACTTTCGACCCGATACCGCCCGTTTGCGCAGGGCAAAGCACCAATATGACCATCAATTTCACCGGACAGGCACCGTGGAATTTTAACCTGATCGCCAACGGAGTTCCTGTCGGTGCATTTACCGCCGACAACAGCCCGTTTACCATCAGTATCACACCCAACGGACCAACAAATTACAGTTTGCAAAACCTCAGCGATTTCAACTGCAACGGTCCGAACGCCTTTGTTTCAGTCGCTACGAGCACAGCCCCTACGGGCGCTCTGACACTGGCCGGCGCCGGCGCCATTTGCGGCGGCCAAAGCACCCAGTTGTCCATCAATTTTAATGGCGGAAGCACGCCTTATACTTATGAACTTGCTGCAAACGGCATCGGCCAGGGTACTCAAAACGCCAACGCAGACCCGTTTAATTTTACCGTAAATCCAACAACTACAACAAATTACACCCTCATTTCAGTAGGCTCCAACGGCTGTACCAGCACGGGTACCGGCAACGCCAGTATTACAGTGACGCCTTCCCCCATCGCTTCTATCCCTACTGACACCCTGCCCTACTGTGCCGGGCAATCCACCACCGTGCCCGTGACATTCAGCGGCCCCGGTCCGTACACGCTTTTTTACACCATCAACGGCGTCGTTCAGCCGGCCATCACGGTGCCGGATTCGGTTAAAAATTACATCCTGACGGTATTGCCGCCGACCGACACGACCATCATCGCATTGGATAGCCTGAACAATGGTACTTGTGAAGGAATAGTGGGCGGTACATTGACCTTAATAGCGAGCTTGCCACCGACAGCCGTTTTAAGCGGCGGCGCCACACTTTGCGGTCCGGGCACTGCCAACCTGACGATCAATTTTACCGGCACAGGGCCTTTTATTTTCAATTCCACCGCCAACGGAGCCGCTTTACCTACCGATACGGCGGCAACCAATCCCTTTATCTGGTCGGTTCCGGTGAATGCGACCACGACATTTGCCCTCACCAGTGTGAGTGCAAACGGTTGCGCCGGCACGGTATCCGGACAATCGGTGGTGAATGTAGAACCGGCAGTAAGCGCCGTGATTTCAGGCGGTGGTCAGATTTGCACGAACGGGGGCGACAGCATCGCCGTGCAGGTGAATTTTACGGGCACCGGGCCCTTCTCTTTTGTGCTGTTGATCAACAACGTCCAGCAAGCTCCCATCACGACCTCCGCCAATCCGTACATTTTTAAAGTAAAACCCGTGATCGGGACCTTTTATCTGCTGCAAAGCGTGACCAACGGGATTTGTCCGGGTACCGTAAGCGGGTTGGCGACAGTCTTTGTTTTCACCCCGCCTACGGCCGACATGCTGGGTGATGCGACTTTTTGCGATTCGGCGAACACGAATGTGACTATAGATTTCACGGGGACGGGGCCATTTACCGTCGTTTGGACCCAGGACGGCGTGACGCAGCCGCAGGCCACCACACAAGACGATCCGTTTTTTATTCCGGTCAGCACAACTTCGACCACTGTTTTTGAACTGATCGAAGTGCAATCTCCGGGCTGCATCGGCGATCCGGACGGGACAGCCACCATCACCATCCATTACGCGCCTTCATATTCGAACCTTCAATTTAACTGTAATCCGGTGTTGAATAATTACACCGTAGAATTTGACGCCCTCGGGGCGACATTGCCGCTGACCGTGGTTTCAGGCGGCGGCAGTTTTAGCGGAACACATTTTACCAGCAACGCTATTTCACAGGCCCTGGGCTACAATTTTGTCTTTCATGACGCCAACAACTGCGGCAACGTGACGGTGAGCGGACTGGCTGGCTGCAACTGTGTAAGCAATGCGGGAACCATGGATTTGAACCTGATTCAGCAATGCGCCGACCTGCCAGCCACGGCCGTCCACAACGGCGACGGAGTGCTCGATGCCGATGATGCGCTCCGTTTTATCCTGCACACCAACCCCGCTACGCCGCTGGGGACTATTCTCGGATGGAGCCCAACGCCTACGTTTGGCTTTGCGGCTCCGATGCAGGAAGGGGTGACTTATTATATCTCTTCAGTCACCGGGAACGCGCTGCCTGACGGCACGGTAGATCTGAATGATCCTTGTTTGTCCGTGTCGCAGGGCACCCCGATTGTGTTTTATGTGACACCCGGCGCCAGTTTGGACACGCTTGCTCAAATCTGTACTGGCCAGACCTTTGACCTGCCCGTGACCCTGACTGGCGTGGCGCCATTTACCCTGACTTACGCATTGGACGGTATTTCGCAGCCGCCCGTGGCCAATATTGCAAGTACGCCCTACGTCCTGTCACTGCAGCCAGCAGATACGGTGACGGTGACAGTGGTGTCCGTTTCGGACGCGCATTGCACGGTAGCGGGTAACAGCACGGCCACAATTGCCGTCAATGCTGCGCCGCAAATCACCAATGTTCAGACGAACTGCGATTTTAACAACAATACCTACACCGTCAGTTTTAACCTGAGCGGGCAAGCGCCTTATACCATTACCGGTGTCGCGGGCTTTTTGTTGGGCAATCAATTCACCAGTATCCCGATTTCCAGCAGTACCCCTGCATATTCCATCACGGTAACCGATGGACTGGCATGCGGACAGGGTACATTTTCCGGCACGGCGAATTGCATGTGTCAGACGAGTGCGGGCAGCATGAATCCTGCCCAGGTGGAAGCCTGTGCCGGCACAACGGTAACGGCCATACACAACGGCGACCAAACCGTTCAGGCCAACGATGCCTTCGTTTTTGTGTTGCACACCAATTCGGGGGTGCCGCTGGGAACCATCCTCGCTACCAGCCCAACGCCATCTTTCGCCTTTGCTCCGGGGGTAACGGTTCCGGGTACGGTATACTACGTTTCGGCCATTGCCGGTAACGACAATGGCAGCGGGGCGCCCGACCCCAATGATCCTTGCTACTCCATTTCAACCAGCGCTCCTGTAACATGGCGAATTCCGCCAAGCGCCGCCGTTTCAGGGAACTATGACATTTGTCCGGGTGATGCACAGGACATCACCGTGACATTTAACGGTGAGGCGCCTTTCGATTTCACTTACCTCGCCAATGGGCAAAGCAACTCCGGCACCTCCGCTACAAGTGCTGCAATCATCAGCGCCGTAGTGGCGCAGTCTACTTCGTACACCCTGAGCGCCGTGCAGGATTCGGCAGGTTGCGCAGGTTCGGTGGGCGGTCAGGCCGATATCACGGTGCATACCACGCCGGATGCGGTCAATTTTGACCTGAACTGTTCTCCGGACAACCTGACTTACACCATTGATTTTGATGTGATCAATGCCAACCTTTCGCTGGTCAATATCAACCTCCCGGGGACCTACAACCCTGCAACAGGTCACTATACCAGCAACCCCATCCCAATGCCCAATCCTTACGTCATCATTGTGACGGACAACTGGCTCTGCGGCAAAGATTCCCTGGGCGGAGTGCCGGTCTGCAACTGTATTACGGATGCTGGGACGCTCAGTCAGACTGCACAATCTCTGTGTTACGGAGTGGGTGTAAGCACAACTCCGGCAACTGGAACAGTGTTGGATAATAACGACAGCCTTTTATATTTCCTGGTGGCGGGAACGACTCCTGCCAACTGGCAGATCATCGATACCAGCGACACGCCCAGTTTTCCTTTCCCGCCACAAATCACACCCAACACCATTTATCACATTGTCGCAGCAGCAGCCGATGAAACGCCAACCGGTATCGATCTGAACGACCCGTGCCTGTCCATTGCCAACGGCCCGGCGGTGTTGTGGCATCCTCCGGTGACCGGCAACTTGTCGGGTTTTGCCCAAATCTGTGGGGGCGACACCATCCTTTTCGCCGCTCAGCTAACCGGGGGCGCTCCGTACCAACTGCTTTACGCGGCCAACGGCGTAAACCAAACGCCTCAGATGGCCCTCGGCAATTCCTTTGCCATTCAGGTGATTCCGCTCAGTACGGTCACGTTTAACCTCGTAAGCATCACTTCTGTGTATGGCTGCACTGGAACAGTTAGCGGCAGCGCCACGGTCGAAGTGGTGCCGCCCCCGCAGATCATCGATGTCGTTCAAATCTGCGATTTCGACAATCAGACGTATGTGGTTCAATTTCAGATCGGAAACGGCGCAGCGGCCAACCCGGTTTATACGGTGAGCGGCCTCGGCGGCAGCTTGAACGACTCAACTTTCACCTCTATCGTAATCCCGGCCGACCAGGATTTTTCCTTTTCAGTGACCAATCCGACCGGCTGTTCTTCCACCTATTCAGATCAATCGGCTTGCCTCTGCACGACCGACGCGGGGAGCCTGGTGCAAACGCCCGTCAATGCCTGCGTGGGAGCACAGGTGCAGGTCCCCATTGCCGGGGCGCCGGTTTTGGACGCCGACGATGTTGTGTATTACGTATTGTGTGAAGACCCCGCGCTCCTGCCTGACGGCATTATTGGCGTCAATCAGACGCCTGATTTTACCTTCCAGAGCAATATGATCCCGGAGATCACTTACTATGTTGTCGCGACGGCCGGCAACGCAGGCTCCGGAGGGCTGGTAGACTTTAACGATCCCTGTCATTCGGTGTCGTCTCCGGTAGAAATCACCTTCCATGCCATACCAACAGCCACGTTGTCGGGCGACACGACGATTTGCTCCGGCGGTGGGGCTGCTTTCAAAATTCAATTTACCGGGGTCGGCCCCTTCAATTTTGTTTTTGCGAACAATGGCGCCAACCAGGCCCCCATTTCCGCACCGCAAAACAGTTTCAACCTGACGACCAATAATGTTCAGGCGCAGCAGATTTTCACGCTGGTTTCCTTGCAGGATACCTGGTGTCCGGGCATCGTCGATGGTCAGGCTACCGTCGATTTGATCATGCCCAGCGGCGCGCTGAGCGGCGACGAGACCGTGTGCATGGGCGAATCCGCCACGCTTTCCCTCGATGTGGAAGGCGCAGGGTTGTACAACGTCGTGCTCTCTGGCGGCGCTACACCCATTGTTCTGAACAACCTGCAAAACGACACGACCATCGAGGTAAATGTGATGACAGCGACGAACTACACGATCAGCAGCTTGCAATCCGTCAATCCGGCTTGTCCGGGGCAAATCAGCGGCGGCGCAAATATCGTGATCGACATACCCAGCCTCGATGCGACGCTTTCCGACTACAACGGATTCAACGTGAGCTGCCCCAATGGCGACGACGGCGTGGCCAGTTTGACGGTGTCCGGCGGCGTTTCTCCGCTGTCGTTTCAGTGGAGCAACGGCGCCACGGCGCAGAACCTGAACGGACTCTCCGCCGGGTCCTACTCGGTCACCCTGACCGACGGCGAAGGCTGCACGGCCCTCGATTCCGTCCAGCTTATTGCTCCGCCCGAATTGTTTGTCGAAGCGACCGGCGATTCGCCGCGCTGCTTTGGCGACAGCGACGGTACACTCACCATTACCGGTGTCTCAGGCAGCCCGGGCCCCTATACTTTTTCCCTGGATGGAACGTCGTACGGCAGCTCGGATGTATTTCCTTTTGTCATCGAAAATCTGCCCTCCACTACGTATGAACTGGAAACGACCGATGCAAACGGCTGTACGACTTTCACCGAAATCACAGTCCCTGCTGCAGAAGAACTGCTCCTGAATCTCGGGCCGGACACGACCATACATTTGGGCGACAGTTTGCTGTTGGTCGGCATGACGAATGCACTCGTAGCCGACTCCATCCTGTGGCTGCCCACTACGGCCTTGCAACAACCGGACATGCTGGAGACCTGGACAAAACCCGAACAAACCATTCGTTATCAATTGTTTTTGATCGACGAGAACGGTTGTAAGGCCAATGACGAGATCCTGATCAGGGTGAATAAAAAAGGCCGGGTGTTCATCCCTAGCATCATTGCACCGGGTTCGGGCAGCAATGCCATCCTGGCTGTTTTCGGCGGACCGGAGGTGACCAATGTGAATTTCCTTCGCGTTTACGACCGTTGGGGCGAATGCGTGTATGAAGGTCGCGACCTGAGTCCGCACAATTCCAGTGAAGGCTGGGACGGGCGTTGGCGCGGGAAGGATTTGCCGCTGGCCGTCTACGTTTACGTGGTGGAAGTAGCCTATATCGACGGCACCACCGAACTGTTCAAAGGCGATGTAACCCTTTTCCATTGACCATAAAACACACCGATGCCACACCTTCCTCTTCCCGAACACCTGCCCGGCATTACCGGCCTGCTGGAATACCGACTGGATACGGCTATGCCTATTCGCGAACTTACCCAATTGTTGCTCCGTGGCGAATCCACACTGAGCGCGGGCGAACGCGAACTCATCGCCACCCTGGTGTCGAGCCAAAATTGTACGGGCTATTGTACAGCAGCGCATACGGCGGCGGCAGATTTGCTGCTGGGCGATCGCAGCATCACCGAACAGGTCAAAATGGACTTCGAACAAGCGGCTGTCAGCAACAAAATGAAAGCCTTGCTGAACATCGCATCCCTGACCCAAAAGAGTGGCCGTGCGGTGACTCCCGAAGCCATTGAACGCGCCCGAATAACTGGCGCAACCGACCGGGAGATACACGACACAGTGCTCATTGCAGCCTTGTTTTGTCTTTACAACAAATATGTGGATGGCCTGGCGACAGTCAAACCGGATGACCCCGCCTACTACCAGAATCTTGCCGACAGGATAGTTCATCGCGGTTATCATCGCCCCCCGGGTGGCTATCCCGTAAAAACACCGGAAGAAAATCATGGCTGAGTCGGCGAACCCTGTTCCGGAGACAGCCCTCACCTATCGCGGGCGTGTTTTTGCACTGTGCGCGGCGGTGTATTTGCTGGCAGGCACTGTCTCCACCCTCATGTCCGGCTATCTGCCAGTAGTGGTACAAAGTCTTCTGCATCAAAGAAATACAACCGAAATGGACTGGGTGGGCGCTTATGTGAACGCCATTTTTTTGTACGGCTGGATGGTCGGCGGAATGCTGTTCGGCTTCTGGGGCGACCGCCTTGGTCGCGTCAAATCACTGACTGGTGCTGTGGCGCTATACGGGCTTTGCACGCTGCTGGTCGCCTGGGCCGGGTCCTGGGAGATGGTGCTGTCGCTCCGGTTTGTCGCCGGATTCGGCATTGGAGGCGTGCTGGTACTGACCACGGTACTCATCGCGGAAACCTGGCCTGAACGCGACCGCGCTGTTGCACAGGGCGTGCTGGCAGTTACCTTTCCCATCGGGATCATTATGTCCGGGCTGCTCAATTATTGGGTGCCCGATTGGCGGCAAGCCTTCCTTCTGGGGTGGGCGCCTTTGCTGCTGGCAATGGCCATTTTTTTCCTGATCCGGGAGCCGGAAGAAGCCCGAACACACCACACCAGCGGCATTGGGCAAAGTCTGTACGCCCTGCGAACAGGCTACCGCCGGCCGCTTTTAATCGGCGCCGTCGCGTATGGAACCATGCTGGTGGGATTATGGGCGATCTTTTCCTGGACGCCCACCTGGGTACAAAGTCTCGTTGGCGACGCTTCGGACGGCCAAAAAGAGCGCGGCATTTCCATGATGCTGCTTGGCGGCGGCGGCGTACTGGGTGGGATGGTATCGGGTTTTATCATCCGTGCTATGGGCTACCGGAAGACCCTTCTGCTCGTGTTCGGAGGCTGTTTCGTGTTGTCCGCTTTGCTGTTTGGGTTCAATACCCGCCTGAGCGGAATTGTTTTCGTAGAAATGGCCGCACTGGCGTTGTCATTTGGAGTGGGCCAGGGCGCGCTGTCGGCGTGGCTGCCCGAATTGTTTCCGACGGCTCTTCGGGGAGCCGCAACCGGTTTCTGTTTCAATATTGGTCGTATAGCAACGGCTACGGCAGTCTTTTTTGTCGGTCCATTGGTCGCCATCCTTGGCGGATACGGCCCTTCCATTTTTGCATTTTCCCTGACGTTTATTGTCGGTTTTGCGGCAGTTTGGGGTAAATGGAGCGAATAAAGTCTTTTTTTTTAACAAAACAAACAACGAATCATGCCACATATCGCAGTCCCGGAAGAAGTGCCGGGCATCAGAAGCCTGGTCATGTACCGCCCCGATACGGGCGAGCATCTGTATGCCCTTGCCGCTGCGTTGCTGCGGGGCGAATCGCCGCTGAGCCCGGCGGAATGCGAACTGATCGCGGCGTTTGTTTCTGCAGAAAACGACTGCACGTTTTGTTCGTGCAGCCATGCCGCAGCTGCGCGCCACCTCTTCGGGCTGGATCAAAACCTGGTAGACGAGGTGCTCCGGGATTATACATCAGCCCCGATTTCCGGCAAGATGAAAGCCCTCCTGTCTATCGCTCAACGGGTGCGGCAGGATGCCCGAACCGTCACAGATGATCTTGTCGAGGCAGCGCGGGAACAAGGCGCGACCGACCGCGACATTCATGACACGGTGCTGATTGCGGCCTCTTTTTGCATGTTCAACCGCTATGTGGACGGGTTGGCGACACTCACCCCTACCGACCCGGAGGTGTACAAGGCCATGGGCGAACGTATGGCAACAGTCGGCTATCAATTGCCAAAGCCAGCCTGAATTTCAGGTTGGTATTTGGCTGTTTGGCAATTTCAAAGCTTTCAATAGTCGAATGCAACCCAACAGACGGTGGATTTCGTTGTTCCTTTGCGGGCGATTTAACCTGCAATGGTTTTTCAGGTCCAACCTGAAATCCGACTCGCGGCTTTTACACTTCAATGCATTTCCCTTCATGAAATTCTCAACTGCAATTCCTGCGGCAACCCGAAAATCGTGGCTGCCGATCGCATTATTTTTATTCCCCTTCTTTCTAACAGCTCAAAATCCGCAAGGCGGCAGACCCGGCGGCGGAATGCAAAACATCGGCCGTTTTTATGGCCGTGTCATCGACGACGCTACCGGAAAAGGCATCGGTTATGCCACCGTGCAACTGAGCGGGATGCGTTTCGATACGACAACGCACAAAATGGAACAAGGTCTGCTCGGCGGCCAGCTCACCGAAGAAAACGGCGATTTCAGCCTCGAAAACCTGCCCGTTCGGGGCGAATTCACCCTGAAAGTCAGTTTCATGGGTTACGCCACGATTGAAAAAAAGGTGTCTTTCGGAGTCAGCGGACGGCCCGGTCAAAACGGCGGCGCGGAAGGCATGGCCGCTAAATTTGATAAGGATCTGGGCAATATCCGGCTCAGTTTTTCCGACCAGGTGCTCAGGGAAGTCACCGTGCAGGGCGAGGCCGCAGGGTTTTCGCTGGCCCTGGACAAAAAAGTATATCGCGTGGACCAAAACGGCGTCGCCGCAGGCGGTACCGCAGAAGACGCCCTTAAAAATGTACCCTCCCTGGCTGTTGATATCGACGGCAACGTCACCTTGCGCAATTCCGCTCCGCAGATCTTTGTCGATGGCCGGCCGACCACACTGACAATGGACCAGATTCCGGCAGATGCCATTGACAACGTTGAGGTTATCACCAACCCATCGGCCAAATACGACGCATCGGGCGGCAGTTCGGGCATCGTGAACATCGTACTGAAGAAGGACCGTAAAGTCGGTTACAATGGCTCGGTGCGCGCCGGCATCGATATGCGCGGTCGCACCAACCTGGGTGGCGATATCAATGCCCGCGAAGGAAAATTCAACGCCTTCCTGGGTGGAAATCTCAATCTTCGGCGCAATATCGGAACCGGCGAGACCGACCGCGACAACCTGTTCGGGATGCCGCTGACCTCGGTGCTTCAAACCTCCAACAATGAAAACAACGGCTTTTTTGCGGGAGGTCGGGCCGGGATCGACTGGTTCGCCACGAACCGCAACACCTTCACGCTCAGCGGGAATTTTAACAAGGGCCGTTTCAAGCCGGAAGACCGGCTGAACATTCACACGGATACCCTGTACGATTCTTATACTACCTCCTCGGACGCCCTCCGTTTGTCCAAAAGCGAGCGTCAATTTCAAAACCTGGGGGCTCAGCTGGCATTCAAACACCTTTTCCCGAAAGACGGAAAGGAATGGACTGCCGATGTGAATTTTAACGGTACCAAATCGAACGGTGGCGGTGATTTCACAACGCAATACCCAACGTTTGAGACCCGTCAACGCCAGGCCAATACCGGCAACAACATTTCCTTCACCACGCAAACCGACTTCACCACGCCGCTCAACAGCAATATGAAACTGGAAGCCGGCGGCCGTGCGGCCATCCGTGACTACAAAAGCGAAAACAGCAACTCGCAGTACGATTTTGCCAGCGACCAATACATTATCGTTCCCGGTTTTGCCGATCGTTATCAGTACAACGACCAGGTATATGCCGCTTATACCACGTTCAGCCACTCCTTCCCGAAATGGGGCTATCAGGTCGGATTGCGCGCCGAGAGCTCGCTTTATGTCGGCGAACTGCTGAATTCGGATTCGAGCTTCCGCAACGAATACCCGCTGAGCCTTTTCCCCAGCGCGTTTTTGACCTATAAGTTGAACGAAGAGGACAATTTGCAGCTGAGTTATACTCGGCGCATCAACCGTCCCGGCTTTTTCCAACTGATCCCTTACCCTGATTTTTCCGATTCCCTCACCGTTTCGGTGGGCAACCCGGGCTTGAAACCCGAATTCACGAATGCCTTAGAATTGTCTTATCAGAATATTTTCGCCAAAGGCCATAACGTGCTGATTTCCACCTATTACCGGGAAGCGACCGATCTGATCACCCGTTACCAGTACCCGGAATTCAATGAGGTGCTGAACCGGGAGGCCGTGATTTCGACCTTCCGAAACGCCAATTCCAGCAAAGCCTACGGGGTGGAATTCACCATAAAAAATACGGTGTGGAAAAAACTGGAACTGACGACCAACCTCAATTTTTACAATTCCATCGTCAACGCTTCCAATGTTGAAACCGACCTGAAAACGGAACAGTTCACCTGGTTTGGAAAGGAGAACATCAATTTGAAATTGCCCGCCAGTTTCACTTTTCAGGTCTCCGGCGAATACCAAAGCCGGACTTCTTTCGCCAGCGACGGCGGTGGTGGCGGCGGACGCGGACCCGGCGGCGGTGGTGGCGGCTACATGGGTGGCCCTTCGTCCACTGCGCAAGGTTACTCCCTGCCCAATTGGTTTGTGGATGTTTCGCTGCGCAAGGACCTATGGAAACGTACGGCAACCATCACGTTGAGTATGCAGGACATCTTCCGCTCGCGGCGGACGGGCTCTCACACGGAGTCCACAGTATTTATCCAGGACACCTGGCGGCGACGCGACCCCCAACTGGTCCGCCTGAATTTCTCGTATCGTTTTGGGAAATTCGATTCCTCCTTGTTCAAGCGCAAAAATACCCGAGTGAGCAACGACGGCGGAGAAGGATTTTAAAGGATATTTTTAATGGTTACGACTTGCGGAGAACGACTATTCGGAAGTCGTAACCTACCTTTCGCCTACATTTACAGCACAAAATTTGTCCTGTCCGTGAATTTCCTCAAACGCCTTTTGCGACGCGGGTACCGAACTATCCCACAAGATGAGAATGGACGCCTGTTGTGGGGGCGCTGGCTCCGGCGCCTTTTTGTTCGTTTGACCCTCTGGTTTTTCGGACTCAGCGTTGGGTCGGTCATTCTGTACAGTTTTTTGCCGATCCCGGCCACCCCGCTCATGGTGATCAGGACTTTTGAGCAAATGGCCGACGAAAAACGTACTGTCACCTGGAAAAAAGACTGGGTGCCCTTAAAGGAAATTTCTCCCAATCTTCAATTGGCTGTCGTGTGCGCCGAAGACCAGGATTTTCTGGAACATGAAGGCTTTGATTTTGAAGCCATTGAGAAGGCATACAAGTACAACCAGACACATAAGAAAAAGCGTGGCGCCAGCACCATCAGCCAGCAAACGGCCAAAAACGTCTTTCTCTGGCCTTCCCGCACCTGGCTCCGGAAAGGGCTGGAGGTGTATTTTACCTTTCTGATCGAAACGATCTGGAGCAAGGAGCGCATCATGGCCGTTTATCTCAACATCGTGGAATTCGGCGACGGGATTTACGGTGCGGAAGCCGCTGCACAGCACTTTTTTGGCAAACCGGCGAGCAAACTCAGCGCCCGGGAGGCCGCCCTGCTCGCCTCATCCCTGCGAAATCCCTTTATTTTTTCCGTGGCCAACCCCAACAACGAAGCACGGCAGCGCCAGTACTGGATCATGGGCCAAATGCGCATGTGGGGCGGTAAAATTGACTACGAAGAGCCGAATACGCCAAAAAAGGAGAAGTAATTCCTTCAAATCTGCCTCTGCTCATTGGCTCCGGCAAAAATTGCCGTGCACTACCCTACCCGACTCCGTTTCAACTTTTTCATTACACCCAACCAGCCGACAAAGGGTTTTAAAAACCTTGGCCGCCGGATTCAACCCTCAGCTCTTTAAATCTAAATTGCTTCCTCCTGTGCATCGAAGGCCGGGCAGGCATTGGGATCGTGTTTGGGCGTAGGTTTTTTTAATTTTTCAAACTTGATAAGAAATTTTCGACTGAGGATAAATTACATTTCGGATTCAGCTCGGTTGCGTTCATCACGCTGGTATGTTGTCAAATTTGACCACCCTGGCAGCATGAAAGCGCCAAACGCTTTGTTAAACGCCCCGATTTTGGAAAAGGACAGCCTACTTTTGCCGGCGTTTCGCAAAACACTTGTTCATCGAATTGTCTTCCCATGAAAAAAACAGTACTCGCTCTTTTTGGCCTTTTTGCCCTGTTTCCCTCCATTTTCGGCCAGAAAACGTATGAATTCAAAAACGGACAATGGTTCAACGGAACCGATTTTGTCCAGGGCACCTGGTATTCCGTAGGTGGAAACCTGACCAAAAAAGCGCCCTCAAAAGTCGACTCCACCATCGATCTGGATGGGCGCTGGGTGGTTCCGCCAGTGGCCGACGCCAACGTCGGCAGTGTTGCCGGCAACCCCACAGCGGCCCAGGTGCTCAAATTGTACCGCGACGAAGGGGTCTTTTATCTCCAGGTGCTGAGCAACTCCAAGGCCGGCCGCGCCGCAGTGGAAAACAACGTCAATGGAAAAGGCGAACCCGAGGCAGTGTTCGCGAATGGCGGTCTGACCTGTACGTTCGGGCAGCCTTTCACCCGGTACGAAGGCCCTGCGCAAGGGCTTAAAACACCCCAACTGCTCGCCCAGCGTTACGACGTCCTGAAAAACATCGAGCATACCCTGCTCGGCGACGCCTACTGGTTCATCGACAACAAAACGGCCCTGGACCAAAACTGGGAAAAAATCAAAGCCCAAAAGCCGGCCGCGATCACTATCTACCTGCTCGACGCAGAAAAAAACGGCGGCAAAGAAGGCTACGGCTTATCAGCCGAAATGGCCAAGGCAGTCATCAAAAAAGCCCACCGGTCCGACCTCCGTGTGTACGCTTACGTACTGAATGCAGCCGACGTGCGCCTCGGCATCAAGCTGGGCGTCGACGGATTCGCCAACCTGCCCGGCGACAGCTGGGATGGCTCCGGCGATCCCAAACAATTTGAGCTGACCGACGAAGACCTGAAAGCCCTCGTGAAGAAAAAGACTGTCGTCATTCCGCTTTTTTCTCATGCACAGGGCGCAGCCAACCGCGCCGCCGTGCTCGATTTCCAGGGCAAATCCCTCAAACGAATGCTCGACGCAGGTGTCAACGTAGCCATTGGCTCGGACGACCCTCAGCGCACCATGCGCAACGAACTGAACTATTGGTACCAGTTCGGTACGCTCAGCAACCTGCAACTCATTAAAGTACTTTGCGAAAACACCCCGCGCGCCATTTTCCCGAAACGAAAAATCGGCAAACTGGATGAAGGCTACGAAGCCAGTTTCCTCGTACTCAGCGACAACCCGCTGCAAAACATCCTGAAAATCAGGGTGATTGCTTTTAAAGTGAAAAACGGGGAAATTCTGAAATAAGGTTGATCAGGGTTGATAAAGTTTATAAGGGTTTATGAAAAGGGAAGAGGATGCTCTCATTCTTTTCATAAACC
>JBGAJY010000065.1:0-23995 GCA_044224705.1 Saprospiraceae bacterium | reverse complement strand
TTATTGGCGGGCGCGGGTTTGGAATCCTGCTTGCAGGCGGCCAGCCAAAGGAGGGCAAAGAGGGTGGTAAAGATGGATAAACGCATGATAGATGGTCAGTTTACGGTTGTTGGAAGTGCAAAAATAGGGCCGATCCGTTCGTCGCAAACTCCGATGCAAAACGCCGATCACTTGCTGTAAAGACATCTTTGGCCTAAAAAAATTGTCGGTGTGGGTGGAGCGGGACTTTTATTCCGTTCTTTTGCCCCGATAACAGCAAAAATTTTCATTCTTGAATTGAACTAATTTCTACACAAGCACACCGAAACATGGCACAGCAGAACAAAGAAATCTGGGGACACCCGCGCGGACTATCCCTGCTCTTTTTCACCGAAATGTGGGAGCGTTTCAGTTACTACGGCATGCGGGCGATTTTTACGCTTTACATGATCAAGGCCCTCCTCTTTTCCAAAGAATACGCCTCGCAGATTTACGGCAGTTACACGGGCCTGGTTTATCTGACCCCTTTGATCGGTGGATATGTTGCGGATCGCTACTGGGGCAACCGCCGCTCTATTCTCGCGGGCGGCAGCCTGATGGCCATCGGGCAGTTTCTGATGTTTCTGAGTGGTTCTTTTTACCAGAATAAAGAACTCGCCGTGCCGCTGCTGTGGGGCGGCCTGGCTGTTTTGATCATTGGAAACGGGTTTTTCAAACCGAACATTTCTTCCATGGTAGGCCAGTTGTATCAGGCCGGCGACCGGCGGAAAGACGCGGCCTTCACGATTTTTTACATGGGCATCAATATCGGCGCCTTTTTGTCGCCTCTTGTGTGCGGCGCGCTCGGCGACACAGGCAACCCGGCTGATTTCAAATGGGGATTTTTGGCCGCCTGCGCGGGTATGATCATCGGGACGGTGCTTTTCCTTTTTGACAAAGACAGCTACGTGGTGACGCCGGAAGGAGAGCCCATCGGCGTGACGCCCAACAAGGCAGAAACCTCTACCTCGGGCGGCGATGCGGGCCTTGGCCCTCGTCAGCTGTTGATCGGAGGAGCCATTGCCGTGATTTCGCTCCTGGTATTTCACTTTGCCCTGGATTTCGACTGGATCGGTTCGTTGATCTATGCTGCCTGCGTGTCCATGCCGATCATGATCATCACGGACTCCTCACTGACGAAGGTGGAGCGCGACCGGATCATCGTGATCTACATTGCGGCGTTTTTCGTGATCTTTTTCTGGGCGGCTTTCGAGCAGGCCGGCGCTTCGCTGACCTTTTTTGCCGAAGAACAAACCCAGCGCGTGCTGAACTGGCACATTCCGATGTGGTTGGCGCAGGTGGTGTCTGCGGTGTTGTTGTACCTCTTGTTCCTCGGCATTCGCTGGACGCGGCGCACGTTTGAGAAACTGGACGGACTTTCCTCCCTTTTGTACCTTTTCCTGGGCGGCCCGTTTATTTTTATCCTGTATCAGAACATTGCCTGGCTCAGCAGCGGCACGAGCGTTATAACCTATGATGAAATCCCTGCCAGCTATTTCCAATCGGTGAATGCCGTGGCGGTCGTTTTGCTCGCGCCTGTGATTGCCGCACTGTGGGTGTGGATGGCCAAACGCAAGGCAGAGCCCTCTTCGCCGCTGAAACAAGCTTTCGGTTTGATGATCCTGGCTGTGGGCTATTTTATTATTTCCATGGCGCCGGGCGTCAAGGGCGGCTCTTCTGAAAAAGTGAGCATGCTGTGGCTGATCGGTTTGTACGTCATTCATACCGTTGGCGAGCTCTGCCTCTCGCCCATCGGGCTTTCCCTGGTCTCGAAACTGGCGCCGATGCGCTTCGTGTCCTTGCTGTTCGGCGTTTGGTTTTTGTCCAATGCCGTGGCGAACAAAGCCGCAGGGCAACTCAGCGCATTGTATCCGCCCTCCGGCGCGGAGTACGCGATGGCAGCGAAAAACGGTATCGACGACGCGACTTACCGGGGCCTGCTCGAAGGACAAATTCAGCCCACCCCCGAGCAAACCGCGGTTGCCAAAGAGGCGGGATTACCTTTGTCCTATCCGACTTTCCTCGGCAGCAAAGTCACCAACCTGTACCAGTTCTTCATGATCTTCGTCGGTCTGGCCGGCGTGGCGGGGCTCATCCTGTTCGGATTGTCCTTCCCCTTGAAGAAGATGATGCACGGGGCCGATTAAGACAGGATGGACATGATTTAAGACAGGATGGACATGATTTGAGGGGGATTTATGTGATTACGGATGATTTCGCCGATTTCGTCCAATCACATAAATCCCCCTCAAATCATGTCCATCCTGTCTTAAATCATGTCCATCCTGACCTATCTTTGAACATCTTTTGCTTTTTTTTCAAAAAAGCGCGTCAAACACTTGATTTTGCACAAAAAATCGCATTCGGATATGAATTTAAAATTACTTCGACTGGCATTTATAGCCTTTTTCGCGCTGCTGATGCGCCAGGCCTCGGCGCAATGCGAGTACCGCCTTGAAATGTTCGACTCCTATGGCGACGGCTGGAACGGCGGCCTTCTGTCCATCGGCAGCGGGAACACGGTCCAGACCTTTTCCCTCCTCGGCTTCCCCGTCGGCAATGGAACGGACAGCACGGCCTATTTCACTGTACAAACCGGCCAACCGCTGACCCTCAACTGGATTCCGGGATTTTTCGTCAATGAAGTCAGCTTCGCCATCTACGACTATTCGGGCAACCTGGTATACCAGTCGGGTACCCTGACGCCGGGCTTGCTTTTTCAGACCACGGGCCTTTGCCCCGATTGCCTCAAACCCGTGGACGTCAAATTTGAAAATATCTACGCCGATCGCGCCAAAATCCGCTGGACGCCGGTAGGCGTCGGGCCCTATGTGGGCTGGTGGGTGATTTACGGACCGGCAGGCTTCGTGCCGGGCCCCGGCGTAGGCGACACCGTTTACGTGACTACCCCAAAAGTGACCCTCAACGGGCTCGATCAAAAAACGCAGTACGATTTTTACCTCCTCCAAAACTGCGGAGCCGCCGGAACGGCCGACCAGGCCGGGCCCTATTCATTTGAAACCTACTGGGCCAACGACGTGGGTATTTCCGGCCTCGTGTCGCCGCAAAGCGGCTGCGACCTGGGCGTGGAAACCGTCACCATCGTGCTCAGCAACTACGGCGCCAACCCGCAGTCGCTCATTCCGTTCAATTTCAGCGTCAACGGCGTAAGCGGCGGCGTGCCGCAACCGCAGGACGGTTTTTATACCGGCGTGTTGGGCAAAGACAGCGCCGAAGTCATCCAGTTTGAAACGTTTTTCGACTTTTCCCAGCCGGGAGAATACCTGATCGCCGTGTGGACGGAAATGACGGGCGACCAGGAAATGACCAACGATACCTTCTACACACGCATCGTCAACCGCCTCGTGACGCCTTACACGCAGAATTTCGAAGACTGGAACGGCGGCTGGTACGTGGATACGCTCAACAGCAACAGCCCCAGCTGGCAGTTCGGAGCGCCGAACAAACCGGCCATCCCCGGCGCTGCCAGCGGCGTCAATGCCTGGATCACGAGCCTGAGCGGCGCATACAATGCCAACGAACGCTCGTACATCAATTCGCCCTGTTTCGACTTTTCCGACCTGACCGAGGACCCGGTGATCGAATTCTCCCTGAACGCCTTCACGGAATTCAGCTACGACGGCGGGTTTTTGGAAATGTCGTTCGACGGCGGCCAGAACTGGGACCGGGTCGGAACCATCGGGGAAGGGGTGAACTGGTATAATTTCTTCAATACCAACGCTTCCCTTGGCGACGTGTGGGCTGGACAAACCCCCGGTTGGGTCACCGCCCGCCACGCCCTCACCGACGCTGCCGGACAGAGCGAGGTACGCCTGCGCTTCGGTTTCGGCGCCGATCCCTCCGTTCAATACGTCGGCGGTATCGCCGTGGATGATATCCATATTTATGTTCCCCTGGCCGACGATTTGGCCGCTCAAAGCCTTTCGAGCTCCGGCGACCTGCTGGAATGCGGTCTGGAAGAAGACAAAGTGGTGTTCACTTTCGTTAATTTCGGCACGCAGCCGCAAAGCTTTTTCCAGGTCGGCTACTCGGTGAACGACGGCCCGCCGGTTATTGAAAACGTGGGCTCCGTGACGGTGAACGCTGACGAAAGCTATACTTATACTTTTGCCCAAACCTTCGACAGCCGCGACATCGTCTCGAACGTCAAAGCCTGGACGGTACTGCTCGACGAGCAAAATTTGTTGAACGACACGGTCTCCTACTCGGTGGATCACCGCCCGCTGCCAGTGCCCTTCCAGGAGAACTTTGAAGGCATGCTGCTGCCGGCCGGTTGGGTGAGCAACGGATTCGTGACCAATACCCACAACAACATCTCTTATGTCCTGGCCTTCAACCTGTGGAGCGCCAGCACGCAATTCACCCACGAACTGCCGCGCTACGGCGCTTTGGGGCAAAATGACACCCTGCGCTTTGATTACCGGATCTCCGATTTCAGCGGCAGCGGCACCGTGGCTACGACCTTGGGCATTGGCAACAAAATCGAAGTGCAGGTGTCCGACGATTGCGGTGCGAATTACACCACCCTGTACACCATTAACGCACTTACGCACGTGCCTTCACTCAACCTGAAAACCATTAAAGTGGGTCTCGGCGCTTACGCCGGAGAGAGCATCCGGATTCGTTTCAAAGGCACCTGGGCTTCGGGCGATTATTACGTGGACGTCGACAACATCAACCTCTTGTCCTGCCCGGCCGACTTCCAGCTCACGGCCGACGTACATCCTGCCAATCCGAACTTGAACAATGGCAGCGCCACGGTGAACGTGGGCATCGGCAACCCGCCCTACCAATACCTCTGGAGCGACGGGCAAACCACGCAAACGGCCACCGACCTGCCTGTCGGCGACGCCAGCGTGACGGTCACCGACGCGCTCGGCTGTTCGGGCTCGCTCACGGTGAGCATCGGTGTCTCGGGAACAAACGACATCCAGGGTCTCAGGCGGATCGCCGTGCAGCCCAATCCGACGACCGGCTGGACGACGTTGTATCTCGATTTCTCCGAAGCGACCGATGTGCGGGTGGACGTGATGGACCTGCTCGGAAAAACCCTCTGGACCAGCAATGCGCTGCGTTCCAGCAGCCTGACGGAGCAAATTGACCTGACGAATGCCGCCGACGGACTGTACCTGATCCGCGTCAGCGCCAATGGTCAGTCGGTGACGCGGAAACTGGTGAAGAGCAATTGAGATAAGAGATAAGAAACCTGATTTTAGATTTTAGAATTGAAAAAGGGTAGCTCGATTCTGAGCTACCCTTTTTCAATTCTAAAATCTAAAATCAGGTTTCTTATCTCTTATCTCTTTATCAATCACTGCTGCACCCCTTTGATATACTCTTCCACGAGACCTTTGTAGTACGGTTTCAGGGCCGGTGAAACGGTGCGGTACAGGTCCACTTCCGCGCGGCGCTTTTTGAGGTATTCCTCGAGGGCCGGCGGGAGTTTGGCGGGTTGTTGCTGGGCGGTTTGGGCCTGGCGCTGTTCGTCCTGTTCGCGTTCGCGTTCGGCGCGTTCTTCTTCGAGCAGGCGGGTGAGGATCATCTCCTGGCGCTTCAGCATTTCATTGGTGAGGCGTTTGTTGACGAGATCGACCTCGTTTTTCTCCATTTCCTGCATGAGTTCGTCGAGGGCTTTGGAGCCTTTGCCTTCGGCCTGTTTTTGCTTCTGGATTTCGCGCAGCGCGTTGCGCATGGCGGCTTGCTGGGCGGCCATTTGAGCAAAATCCTTGCTCATGGTACCCTGGCCTTTGCCCTGTTCCATGCGTTTTTTGAGGTCCTGCATCTGATCGCCGAGGTTTTGCTGTCCTTTGGTGATCTTGTCCATGGGTACTTTGCCGCTTTTTCCCTGGCCGCTGCCGGGTTTTTGGCAGGCCTGGTTGCCGGGCATTTGTGAAGCCATTTGCTGTTGCATCTGGTTCATGATTTCGGAGAGCAGCAGGGCCAGGTCGTTCATGGCTTTCATGCTGCGTTGTTGCTGCTCGTTGGCGGTGCCGGTGCGGCGCTCTTCGAGTTCGTTGACGGCGTCGCGGATGGCGTCCTTGACTTCGGTTACTTTTTCGGTGACGACGCCTTCGATCTGGAAATTGCGTTTGGCCAGGGCCTGCAGGCTATCCTCGACGATTTTGAAATCGTCCTTGATTTTGTACTGCTGCTGGGTGAGTTCGACATAACGCGGGGTGTTCACCGTGGTATTGGCGATGTCTTTCATGTTTTGTTCCTGGGCGAAGGACAGGCCGATGAGGTTCTCCAGCAACTGGCGGAGCATGGCGATGTCTTCTTCCATCTGTTCCATCTCGCCGTTCTGCTGGTTCTGCTTCATTTTGTTGGCGAGATTTTTCATCTTGTTCGAGGCCGATTTCTGTTTTTTTCCGGCTTTCGATTTTTGTTTTTGCTCGAGTTGCTGGCCGGCGTCCTTCATGTCTTTCTGGATGTCCTGCATGTCCTGTTTGCCGTCCTCGATGTTTTTAGGGCGTTTCAGGTCCTCGTTTTTCTGCTGGAGTTCTTCCTGTTTTTTCTGGATGTCGTCCATTTTTTTGTTCAACTCCTCCTGTTCTTTCTGGAGTTGTTCGTCGGTTTTCTGCTCGCCGTCCTTTTTTTGATCGTCGGTTTTTTGCTCGTTGTTCTGGTCGTTTTGCTGGTCTTTGTTTTGGTCGTTCTGTTCGGTTTCCTTGTTCAGTTCGTCCTGTTCTTTGGCCAGTTCTTCCAGTTTTTCAATTTGTTGCTGGAGCATGTTTTCGACTTCCAGTTGTTTGTAGAGTTCCTGGAGGCGGTCGAGTTCCTTGTTCAATTCTTCATTATTGAGCTGCATTTGCTCCATTTTATCGAGCATCTGTTCCTTGTTCATTTCCTGGAGCAGTTTTTCGATCTCTTCCATGAGTTGTTTCTGCTCCGGGGAGAGGGCTTCTTCCATGAGCTTTTCGAGTTGATCTTCTTTTTTCTGAAGGTCCTCGTTTTGCTCCTTGTTCATTTCCTGCTGCTGCTGGCGGTTCTCCTGGAAGTTTTGTTTCGCCTGTTCGAGTTGCTGCTGGATTTGTTTCTGGCGCTCGAGCAGTTTTTCCATCTCCTTGCGCGACTGCCAGTCGAGGTCTTTCTGCTGCAGCACTTTGTCGCGCAGTTTTTTCATCTCCTCGTTCACCTTGGCGCTTTCCTGCAGGGCTTTTTCGAGGTCTTTTTTGATCTGCTCGGAATTCTCCGACTGCATTTTTTCGACTTCGGACTGGGTTGGCATGCGCCATTGCATCATAGCGGTGCGGGCGGTTTTGGAGCCGTTGACGGCGTCATTGTCGCCCACTTCGAAATAGTAGGTGATCTCGTCGCCGGGCGCCAGGTTGAGGTTGCGGAGGTCCCAGGTGTGTTCGTACTGGATTTGTTTTCCGGCGGGTTTGGTGAGTTTGAGGGTGCTCAGCGGCATTTGGCCGCCTTTGGCTTTTTTAATCTGGTAGTTGAAAGTCAGGTTGAGCAGTCCGTAGTCGTCGGAAGCGTCGCCGGCGAAAAAGAGCAGGCGGGTGTTGGTGCTGTCTTTGAATTCCTCCACGCTGATTTGCGGGTGGAGGTCGGGCATGACGGTGACGGTGTAGGCCACGGAGTCGCCGTTGGGCAGTAATTCGTTGGCGATGAAGATTTTATACGATTCGTCCTTCAAGGCGCGGCGGTTGAAGGAGAACAGCTCGTCGTCGAATCGTTTGGCTTCCGCGGCGGCTTCATTGCCGAAGCGCATGGTAAGGCGTTCGGTATTCTGGGCGTTGAACACCCAGCCGATGTTGGTGCCTTGCGGGATCACGAGGTCGCCGACGTTGGACAGTTCCTCATTTGGGCGGCCGATATAGTCGGGGAAATTGAGTTTGACGTTGAAAGACAGGATGTTCGGCTTGCGCAGCACGTTCAGGAGATAGTCGCGGCTTTCGACGTTGCCGGAGAAGAGTTTGAATTCCGTGTTCTGCTGAACGTTGGTGAATTTGTAGGAAAACTCGTTCGCGGCGTCTTTCGTGAGGCGGTATTGCACTTTGCCGAGGTTGATAAACACCTCGTTGGGCAGGGCCTGGCCTTCCACTTTCACTTTCAGCACGTAGTCGGAAAACTGCACGGCGCGCAGGCTGTCGGTATTCAGGATGAAGCGGAATGGCGCGGGTTTTTCAAATGCCGTGGAGCTGTTCCACAGGCGGTGGGCGCCTTCGCGCAGGATGTTGGGTGCGCCGAGGAACAGGAACAGCAGCAACATCACCGGCGGCAGTGCGTAGCGCAGGTATTTGCGGTTGCTGGTGAGGTCGATGGCCATTTTGAAGGGCACCAGCTTGATGTCCTCGCTTTTCTGGTTGATCGACGCGTTGATCAGTTCTGCATAGATCGCGTTGCTGCTTTGCTGCTTTAATTGCAGGATATTCAGCAGTTTATCTTTTACGTCGGTGAAATGCTGGCCGATAATCAGGGCCGCCTGCTCGTGGCTGATGACTTTTCCGAGATGGAAATAATGGAGCAGGGGCAGGGCCACCCAGCGGTACAATGCGCCGCCGCTCACGAGCAGAAAACTCCATAGCATGGCCGTCCGCACGCCCGTTTTGAAGTAAAAATAGTATTCCAGCACATTGAGCACGATGAACATGCCGAGCACGAGGCCCACCGTGTACAAAGCGCCGCGCAGCAGCTGGTTGATGTAAAACTTGCGGATAAATCCGTCGAGCTTTTCGATGAGCAGGGAATAGTTGTCGCGAACCATATTCTACAGGGATGATTATTGGCTTAAAAATGCATTTAAACCGGGGAATGAAAACGGTATTTCGGCTAAAAGGTTATGATACGACGGTTTTTAACCGAAAAATCACACTGGAGGTTGTTTCACGCAGACCTTCGCAGACCTTTCCGCAGACGTACGCAGAACCATGTTTGATATTTTTCTGCGTAACGTCTGCGGAAAAATCGGCGGACATCTGCGTGAAACAACAACTCACTGCCGGCTCCACGATACCCCGTCTTTCCCGTCCTTCACTGTGATACCGGCAGCAGCCAGCGCATCGCGGATTTTGTCGCTGGTAGCCCAGTCCTTATTGGCCCGGGCGCCGGCGCGGATGTCGAGAATGAGTTGCATGAGACCTTCGAGCGTGCCGTTGTCGGCTGCGGCCTCGGCTTCGTCCTGCAGACCGAGGATTTCCTGCAGGAAGGTACTGAACGCCGTTTTCAGGCGCTCGATCACCCAGGGCGAGAGGGCGCCGGCGGGCAGTTGGCCGTTGACGTATTTATGGATGTAGCTGCCCAGATCGCTCAGGGCGGCCAGTACTATGGCGGTGTTGAAGTCGTCGTCCAGGCCTTTGTAGGCCTCTTCGATACCGGCGAGTATGGCCCGGTCGGTATCGCTTTCGGAGCCGTCGTAGTCGCTCACGTCCACGGCCAGGCTTTGCAGCAGGCGGTTGGTTTCCATGAGTTTGCGATAGCCTTTTTCAGCGGCCTGCAGGGCTTCATCGGTGATGTCGAGCGTGCTGCGGTAGTGGGCCATCAGCATAAAAAAGCGCACGACCATGGGTGAGTAGCCTTTCGTGACGTGCGGGCTGTCGCCACTGAACAGCTCGGCCGGCGAAATGGTATTGCCGTCCGATTTGGACATTTTTTTGCCGTTCAGGAGCAGCATGTTGGCATGCATCCAGACGCGGGCGGGGGCGCAGCCGCAGGAGCCGTAATTCTGCGCCACTTCGTTTTCGTGGTGCGGGAATTTCAGGTCGGAGCCGCCGCCGTGGATGTCGAAGGTATGGCCCAGGTACTTGGTACTCATGGCGCTGCATTCCAGGTGCCAGCCGGGAAAACCGATGGACCAGGGGCTTTTCCAGACCATGATGTCCTCCGGGCGGGCTTTCATCCAGATGGCGAAATCGGCCGGATGTTCTTTTTCACCCTGGTTTTTGAGTTCGCGGGTTTCGGAAAACAGGTCGTCGACCACGCGGCCGCTCACCGAGCCGTACACGCCCGGATTGCTGCCGATGAATTTGGGCACGTTGAAATAAACCGATCCGTTGCGCTCGTAAGCCAGGCCTTTGGCCAGGATGGCTTCCACCATTTCGATCTGCTCCGGGATGTGTCCGGTGGCGCGCGGCTCGATGCTGGGCGGCAGGGTGTTGAACACCCGCATCATTTCGTGAAAGCCGACGGTGTATTTCTGGGCCACTTCCATGGGTTCGAGCTGCGACACGCGGGAGCCTTTGGCCATGCGGTCTTCGCCGTCGTCGGTGAGGTGCCCCACGTCGGTGATGTTGCGCACGTAGCGCACGCGATAGCCGAGGTGACGGAAGTAGCGGTGAATCACGTCGAAACTGACGTAGGTGCGGCAGTTGCCCAGGTGGGCGTCGGAGTACACGGTGGGTCCGCAGACGTACATGCCGATGTGCCCGGGTTCGATGGGCTGAAAGGGTTCTTTTTGGCCGCTGAGGGTGTTGTAGATTTTGAGCGGGCGTTGTTCCATGTTCATAGGTGCAAAGGTAGGAAAGGCGGCGGCATCATTCTTCTGATTCCAGCTCGATGCCTTCCTGTTTCAAATATGCTGCCAGATTCAGGGTGATTCCGTCGGTGAGTTCCACGTCGTGGCGCCAGTCATAAAATTGCCAGGGGGCATCGGGCGTGGCGGCGAGGATCTTGCGGCTTTGGGTGAACACCCAGACGACGCGGGGAGTTCCGAAGGCGAAAAGACGGTTGAGTTTGCGCACCACAAACTCCTGAAACAAGTCACTGCTTGGATCGGGTATTTCTGCATTAACGTCGATTTCCACGACCAGTTTGGCCGGGACATCGATGTATTTGGTGGTGATTTTATTAACCGTCAGAACAGATTTATCAAATACCACGACGTCTAACCCAAGATTGTTTTTTCGATCGATGTGCTGTCCGACTTCACCGCTGAGTACCCAATATTTCTTTCGACTGAGTTTTGCCCGCAACAAATCATAAATGACCGCTTTGAGCAGGCTTTGTAATCCACTATCGCCCATAATGTCCTCCAAAGTTTTGGTTTTGCGCAACACCGAGCGGTAGCCCTTGTAATAAAACGGTATCCCGTCGATCGTTTCACGAACGAGATAAGCCGGAATACGACGGGTCGTTTTCTTCTTCGCCTTGGCGGCAGGAGCATCCTGTGTGACAGTGCGCGCAGTCATGGAAATCTTTTTAAGACATTCTGTTCCTGCAAAATTAAGCCTTTTGCGGGCAGAAAATCACCGTCAAGCTCGTCAGCAGCAACGGATTGTCAATACTTTCAGGCCGGTAAAGCCAACATTTATTTCAAAAAACAACCTGCCATGCACCGCCGGAATTTCGTCAAAAGCTCCCTCGCCCTAGCAGCCGCCCCGGGCACTTTGCTCGCCGCCCAACCCGCGGCGAATACAAGTGAAAAACCCTTCCAACTCCGCTACGCCCCGCACGACGGCATGTTCCGCAGCAACGCCGGCCCGGACATCCTGGACCAGCTGCGCTTTATGGCCAACCAGGGTTTCACCGCCTTCGAAGACAACGGCATGAGCGGCCGCGACCCCGCTTTGCAGGAAAAAATGGGCGCGCTGATGACCAAACTGGGCATCGCTATGGGCGTGTTCGTGGCGCATAAAATCTATTGGTCGGAGCCCAACCTGGCCTCGGGCGACAAAGCCAAACGCGAAGAATTCCTGCAGGACATCCGCAATGCCGTCAGCGTCGCCAAACGCTGCAACGCCAGGTGGATGACCGTGGTGCCCGGCCACGTCGACCTGCACCTGAACAAGGACTATCAAACCGCCCACGTTGTGGAATCGCTGCGCCGCGCCGCCGAAATCCTCGAACCGCATGGGCTCGTCATGGTGCTCGAAGCGCTCAATTTCCGCGACCACCCTGGACAGTTTCTGACCGATATTCCACAGACCTACCTGATCTGCAAGGCCGTGAACAGCCCCTCCTGCAAGATTTTATACGACATCTATCACATGCAGATCCAGCACGGCAACCTGATCCCGAACATGGAGGCGGCCTGGGAGGAAATCGCTTATTTCCAGATCGGCGACAACCCCGGCCGGAAAGAGCCGACCACCGGCGAGATCAACTACAAAAACGTATTCAAATACATCCACAGCCGGGGCTACACGGGCGTCATGGGCATGGAACACGGCAATTCGCAGGAAGGCAAGGACGGGGAAATGGCGGTGATTCGGGCGTACCGGGAGGTAGATGGGTTTTAGAGCATGTTGAGTTTTTCCTGCCGGGGCGAAAACGGGAAAATTTTATTTCCTGGTGAGGCAAATTTCGCAGTCGGATGCGGGCTGTCCGGCGAGAAATTTAACGAAACCGGAAATAAAATTTTTCGTTTGCAGCCCGGCAAGGAAAATCTCACCCTGTCAATCCTGTACCAACTCTAACGCCTGCCGTAAAAATCGGTATACGAGGCTGCCAGGGAGTAAATGGTCGTGATATTGCAATGGACGGAATCCTTGTCCGGAAAATAGTCCAGCACAAATCCGCCGTAGGCGTGCCCAAAAGACCATCGGTATAAGGAGTCGGTGACGGTTTGTTGGGCTATGCGCAAGGTGTAGCCCGGCTGCAAGGGGTCCATTCCGATCACCACGACGCTGTCGGATTCCAGGGCTTCAACCGTCAGATCCGCGGGGGTGACCGTTTCCTGAAAAGGGTTGGTAAAGGTGTAACGCAGGGTTCCGTGGTAAACGCCTGCAGCCTGTTCGTTGGCCGGCTTTTGCGGAGGGTCTTTCCTGCAGTGTACACCTAAAATGATCAGCATCAGGAACAGAACAAGGGGATTTTTCATGACCGGCTTATTTTTCGAATGACCTTTTCAATGCGTTGTATTTTCGACTCCCTGTCCATCTCGGGCAGCCGGGCGCGCAGGGTTTGGATGAAGATGGCGCGCTGCGATGCTTCGACGATGGGCGCTGTATTTTCGGCGTACATCGGGAGCTGGTTGGTGGCCGCTCCGGCCAATTGTTCAATCAGCAGTGGAAACGCATGGGCGGCCGTGTCTTTGTTTTTGCAAAGATGGATCAGAATATTGACCGCCTGGTCTTTGGTGATCACGGAGCCTTTAGCGGCAGCATCCAGAATTGCAGGCAGGTGTTCAAAAATCACGCCGGGCTTTTCCCGAACGATTTCAGCCAGCGCCGTCATGGCGCCCCATTGCATGCGGTTGTCTTTGCTTTGGAGTAAGGGTAGGAACCGGTCGGCATGGTCTGCAATCAAATCCGGGTGGATGCGGCCGGCCTCGTACAGCACTTTGATGCAATCGTATCGGATGTCTTTGCTTTTGTTGGCCAGGTTATCAACCAGTTCGCCGACGGCTGCCGCATCCCGGATTTGTGCGATCCGGCGGGCCAGTTCCTGATTGGGGACTTCATCTCTTCTGCCGAGGGCGGAGGCGAGTTTGGACAATACGGACATGATAATACGGACTTGAAATTCAATCTAAAAAAGGACCGGCCCGGCAGCGTTATTCTGCAATTTTTATAAAAATGCTTTGACCGATCTGGTCGCCTGCGGTCCATTGTAAAAGGTAGCTTCCGTTTGGCAAGGTGGCAATGGGCACTTCAAAAGGCTGTGCCGAAGCTTCCCATTGCCAGGTTTCGATTGTTCGCCCGCTGCTCTCCATCAAGGTAAAGTTGAATTTTTCTCCAAAAGCCGGCGCGTCGGTTTTTACAAAAAGCCGCCCGCTGGCCGGGTTGGGATAAATACTGACGCGGTAAAATTCCGTTTCCGGGTTCGCCGTCGCGCTCAGCAGGCCGGCAATCTGGCTTTGGATGCTGCTGCTGCGCAGCGTCAGAAATGGTTTGATGCCGTACGGCGTGTGTCCGTCCACGGTTTCCACGAAGCCGAGGTGAAAATCGGCTAGCGTGTAGCCATAATCGAGGCTGCGGTACGCATCGGTCACGGCGGGCGTGAACACGGCCAGGTGAAACGTGTCGATCAGCGGAAAAATCGAATCCGGCAGGATGATGAAGCGACTCAGCGTATCGAGGTACCGGAGATACCGGGTATGGTAGGCGGGCACTGCCAGCAGTTGGGTCGCGAGGGGTCGGGACTGGTTGGCATTTTGCCAGCTCAGGCAATTCCGCGTAGCCCAGTCGATGCCGAACCAATCGACCCCGAAGGTATTGTCGGCGTCGTAGGTGACGAATTCGAAACGCCCTGTGGCCGGGTTGTCGTAGAGGTAGTAGTTGTTTTTATTGTAAAAATAGTCGTCCCAGTTGCCCGTAGCCACGTCGATGGCAAAGGCTTTAAGCACCGAATTCACGTTCAGGATTTGCTCGATCTGGGCGGGAAAATTGTCGTCGACCGGTTGGTTCAGCGCCGTGATGAGGGCCACGAGGCGGGAATAATCGTCGGCTGTTTCGTTGGTTTTGAGGTCGTAGGCCCGTTCGGCGGGGTTGTTCAGGATCGCCTTGTAGGCCTGCTGGCCGGGGCCCAGGTAAGCGAGGTCGGCAGGCCAGGTGCATTTGTACAGGTTGCCGTCGTTGTCGGCGAACACGCGGCCGAGCCAGGCTTTGTCGATTTCTTCGGCGTTAGTGTAGAGTCCGCGGTACTCGTTGTTGATGTACAGTTTGACGAACGCCGTGCGGCGCTCGGGCATGCCGGCCCGGGCCCAGACTTCATAAAACAATTTTTCGCGGACCATGGTCGGGTCGTTGTGCGAGCCCAGAAGGTTGAGTTTACGCACGCCCTGGTATTCGCGGCCCGGCTCGTATTCGTTGAAACTGACCTTGAAGGATTTTTTGGCCGAACCCAGGGAGGTGTTGCCGCGCAGGCGCAGTCCGGCGTTGTCGATGGTATCGCGGGTTTCGCCGTCGTCGAAGATGAAGCGGGCTTTGAAATAGTGCTCGTTCGCCAGGGTGGCGATCATGAAATTCAGGGAATCGGCCGGGAGGCTGAGGTAGATGGAGCCGACGTGCTGGTCGTCGAAGAGGGCGGTGGATTGGGCGGGAAGCGGGGCGAGGAAAGCCTGGAACAGGACAAGGGCGAGTGCGGCGTACTTCATGGTAGGGAAGAAGCGGAATTTTTTAACACGGAGACACGGAGAGATTCTTTCAGAATGGCAATTCGGTGCCTCTGTGCCTCCGTGTTTTTTTACCCCGCTCACCACTCGAACTCCACCACCTGCTCCACCCCTTCCCCCAGGCTCAGCGCCACCGGACAAGTCCTCGCCGCCGTCTCCAGCAGTTGTCGGTCGCGCTCCGAAAAATCCCGGTCGGGCATGAACATTTTGATCTCCACGCGGGCAATGCGGCGCGGGTTGGCGGCCATGATCTTGGTTACTTCGGCCCGGGCGCCGGTGATGTCGAGTTCGCGGTTGCGGGCGCTGATGCCCATGATGGTCATCATGCAGGAGGCCAGCGAGGTGGCGCAAAGGTCGGTGGGCGAGAAGGCTTCGGCGCGGCCCTGGTTGTCGAGTGGGGCGTCGGTGATGATCACGGTGCCGGAGTGCAGGTGGGTGGCCTGGGTGCGCAGTTCGCCGAGGTATTCAACTTTGGATGTCATGTAGCAGGAGGTACTATCGGTCTATAAATTCAATGTTGTCGTAACGGAACACTTTTCCGGGTTCGGTTTTACCAACGGTTTTCGGCTCGTATCCATCGGGAATGCCTTTATCGAGGTAAAAACGGCCGCTCAGGCGGAGCGTTTGGGAAAAATGTTTGGTTGAATAAAACGAATCGGGCACCGCGAGGTCCGGCGAGGAGGGTTCGATATAAATGCAGTTGCGCTGGTCTGGTCCCGCGCTGTCGCGGCTGAACCGCGTTTCCACCCAGTCGGGGCAATCGCAGGCCCAGTTCACGTAAATGACTTCAATAGTTTCCGTTTTGTCGGAAAGGCGGGACGGTTTTCGGTCAAAAGAACACTGCGTCAGGCTGAACAGGAGGGATAAACCGCAGACTGCAGCGCTCAAAGTCGGCCCGTTCATTTTAATTCCCCGGCTTCGGGTTTTGCCTCTTCAAGTGGCTCAGTGTCGCCGTTTTGTGCCGCCCATTTGCGTTCCTTCCGGATGCGTTCCTCCTGTTCGATCTTTTCGTAGGCCTTAATGATCTCCTTGACAAGGCGGTGGCGCACCACGTCCTCCGTGTTGAGCAGGATCGTTTCGATGCCGTCCACGCCGTTGAGAATGGCCATGGCCTGCACCAGGCCCGATTTCTGGTGGTGCGGCAGGTCGATCTGTGTCAGGTCGCCGGTGATGATGCACTTGGCGTTCGGCCCGATGCGGGTGAGGAACATTTTGAGCTGCAGCGGCGTGGCGTTTTGCGCTTCGTCGAGGATAATATAGGCGTTGTCGAGCGTGCGGCCGCGCATGAAGGCCAGCGGCGCAATTTCGATGACGCGGTTTTCCATGAAAAAATTGAGCTTGTCCATGGGCAGCATGTCGTCGAGCGCGTCGTAAAGCGGGCGCAGGTAGGGGTCCACTTTTTCTTTGAGGTCGCCGGGCAGGAAGCCGAGGTTTTCGCCGGCTTCGACGGCCGGGCGCGTGAGCACGATCTTTTTGATCAGCTTGTTTTTCAGGGCGCGCACGGCGATGGCCACGGCCGTGTAGGTCTTGCCGGTACCGGCGGGGCCGATGGCGAACACGATGTCGTTGTTTTCGCAGGCTTCGACCAGGCGTTTCTGGTTGCGGGTTTTGGCCTTGATGGGCCGCCCTTCGCGGCCGTGCAGGATGGTGTTGTCGCCGCCGCCGTCGCCGTTGACGGGGATGCGCACTTCGAAGGGGTTAGCGCCGCCGAGCAGGTCTTCCACGGTTTGAAAGGGGAGTTCCTGGTGTTCACGGAGGTAGCGCACCATGAGTTCGAATTTTGCCTTTGCCGCCTGGGTAAATTTTTTGTCGCCGCTGATTTTCAGGCTGTTGCCGCGGGAGGTGATGGTGACGTCGGGGAATGCTTTGCGCAACAGATTCAGTTTGGCGTTGTTCTCGCCGTAGAGTTCGACCGGGTCAATGCCCTCGATGGTCAGGATGATTTCGCTCAAATCGCTGGGTAGTTTTGGTGGGCAGCGGGAAACGTTCGCGGGATGCAGCGGGTGTTTTAGGTCCTTGAAAAGATCGCGGCGCTTCCTTGCCTTTTTTGAAAATAAATTTAACCCGCCGGTTGACTACAAATGTAGGACCCTGACGGCAGATGGGAAAACAAAAAAAGCGGGCCTGAAGTTCGCAGCGACGGATTTATCATTGACTTCACATTGCCGGATATGACAAATTTTGCATCGATCTTTTTCTCCTGGGTGTGTTTCTATGCCTTGCACAGTGCGCTGGCTTCCGACAAGGCGAAGGCCTGGGCGCGCCGGTCGGCCGGGGTCATACACTCCAATTACCGACTGATTTACAATGCAGTATCTCTTGTTTTACTCGTTTTGCTGTTGAACGACCTGACCCGCCGGGGTGGGAATCCGCTTTTCGCAACCGACATTTTTGTGCAAACTGCCGGCGTGATGGTGTGGATGGCGGGGCTGGTGATCCTGATCGTATCATTCCGGAATTACGATTTTGCCGAATTCGCGGGCTTCCGATTGCCCGAATGGAGACAGCCCTTGCGTATTTCGGGGCTCAACGCCCGGGTGCGGCACCCGATCTATTCGGGCACTTTGCTTTTTTTGCTGGGCCTCTGGCTGTTGCGTCCAACGCTGAATTTTCTGGCGCTGCTCTCCGCAACAATCGTTTACCTCCCCTGGGGAATTTATTGGGAAGAAAAAAAACTGCTGCGACAATACGGCGATGCTTATGCCGCCTATCAAAAACGGGTGAAACGCCTGATTCCGGGCCTGTGGTGAGCGGATTTTCTACTTTTGCAGACGAATTTCCTTCCCTCAACAATTCTGCCATGCGCTTTTGCCTGTTGTTTTTCGCCCTGAGCCTGCTGCTTTCCGCCTGTGTGCCGGAGAACTATACGTTTGAAAAAGAAAAAAAAGGCGGCGGCGCGGTCAGCATCGACCTGCGCAACAAGCTGGTGCAGCGCCTCTACGATTTCCGCGACGCCCGCCAGGCCGACAGCCTGCTGCGCTACCTGAACAACCCCGACCCCACGCTCCGCTACATTTCCGCGCTCTCCTTCGCCTCCTGGCGCGATTCCGCCGCTATCGAATCCCTGGCCACCTTGCTGAGCGACCCGGTGGAAGAAGTGCGCATCGCGGCGGCGTTTTCGATGGGTCAAATCGGCTCGCCCAAAGCCGAAAAACCGCTCCTGGCGGCCTTCGACTCGGGCGATTCGCTTTCCAAACACCAGCGCTTCAACGCCATCGTGCTCGAAGCCATCGGCAAATGCGGCTCGGCGACCAGCCTGCGGCACCTAGCCACGATCAAAACCTACCACCCGACCGACACCCTGCTGCTCGAAGGACAGTGCCGCGGCATCCTACGCTACGGTATCCGTAAAATGGTTGACACACTCGCCACCGACCGTATGGTCGATTACGTCGCCGACGAACACATCCCCGGTCCCGCCCGACTGCTCGCGGCCCAATACCTCGCCCGCACGGAAAAAGTAGCGCCCGACAGCCTCCAGGCCGTGCAGATCGCCGTGGCGCTGGTGCGCACCCGCGACCCCGAGATTCGTATGGCCCTGGCCAAAGCTTTGGGCAAATCGCACACGCAACCGGCCTTCGCCATGCTGTCCAAAGTGATCAATACGGAGAACGACTGGCGGGTCAAGTGCTATATTATCAACGCTTTGGCCAAATTTGACTACGATACCGTCCGGGCCCTGGTAGTGCCAATGATCACCGACGACAACCCGCACGTGTCGCGCACCGCCGCCGAGTTTTTTATCGAAAACGGTCGAGCCCAGGACGGCGACTACTACTGGCGCATCGCCAACAGCAACCCGGCCCTGAACTGGCAAGCCAGAATCGCCCTGTACCACGCTTCCAACCGCTGGCTGGCCTATCGCGAAAACCCCGAATCCAAGGATTTTATTACCTACCGCCTGCGCTCCATCCTGCAGGAATCGGGCAACCCGTATGAACGCGCCGGCGCCATCCAGGCCCTGGGCGAATGGGTGCGGCAATACCACCTGATCTACAACCAGGGCATCAAGGACGCCGCTCCCGTGGTCAAATCCGCCACCGCCGAAGCCCTGGCCGGCATCGCCAAACGCAAGGATTTTTACTACGTGTTCGGTGAAGACGCCAAAGTGGTGCGCCGTGAATTGTACTATTATTTCCGCAACATTATTGCCAGCGGCGACCCCGGAATGATCGCCAGCGGCGCCGATGGACTTCGCGCGGAAGCCTTGAATTACAAGACTTTGCGCGACAGCGCGCGCATCGAGGATTTCAATGCCGCCCTGCAAAAACTCAGCCTGCCCCGCGACCTGGAAGCCGCCGAAGCCCTGAAGAAGACCATCGCTTATTTTGAGGGTTTGCCCGAACCGAAGCTGCAAATTCCGCCCCACGACCACCCCATCGATTGGGCTTTGATCTCTTCCATCCTGCCGGCTACCCGCGCCCTGATCCAGACCAAAAAAGGCGAAATCGTGCTGGCTTTATTCCCCGAATGGGCACCGGGCACTGTGGCCGATTTTATGAAAAACGCCAGCGCGGGCAAGTACAACGGCCGAACTTTTCACCGGGTGGTACCCGGGTTCGTTGTGCAGGGCGGCTGTCCGCGCGGCGACGGCACCGGGGCGCCCGATTACACCCTGCGCACCGAGATCGGCCTGGCCTGGTACGATGCCGCAGGCTATGCCGGCATCGCTTCCATCGAGCCGCGCAGCGATACCGAAGGTGTGCAGTTTTTCTTCACCCAGGCGCCGACGCCCTGGCTCGACGGCGGCTACACCATTTTTGGCAAGGTGGAAAAAGGCATGGACGTGGTGGATAAAATGCAGGTGGGGGATGTGATCGAGCGGGTGATTATTCAATGAAACTCATTTTAAAAGACAAGTTTCCGACCAGGCAGAATTTTTTTTGACAGGATAAACAGGATGAACAGGATAAACGTCGGCAAAGCCGACTTGCACACGCTGCCGGCGAAGCCGGCATAGATTTATCCTGTTCATCCTGTTTATCCTGTCAGAAAAATACCTGTCTCGGCAAGGCGACACTTTCAATCCCCTAATTCGCATCTCTTCATCGTGCAAAACCTGCATTTAACCTGTCCCCCGCGCATTTTGGCCGATATGCTAAATCAAAACCGCCAGCGCGCTGTTCTCTTGTCTTTTCAACCTGCGCCATGCTCACCGCTACTCAGCTCACCAAACAATACCGCACCGCCCACGGCGACCAACTGACCGTGCTCGACAATGTCAGTTTTGAACTCGCCGCGGGCGACACCTTTTCCATCGTCGGGCCTTCGGGCAGCGGCAAAACGACCCTGCTGGGCCTTTGCGCCGGCCTCGACCGCGCCAGCAGCGGCTCGGTGGCGCTCAACGGCGTCCGCCTCGACGAACTCACCGAAGACGAACGCGCCGCCGTGCGCAACCGTTACGTCGGGTTTGTTTTTCAAAACTTCCAGCTCATCCCGACCCTGACCGCCCTGGAAAACGTGATGGTGCCCCTCGAACTCCGCAACGAACCCAAGGCCGAGGCCGTCGCCCGCCAATGGCTGGAAAAAGTCGGTTTGGGCACACGCCTCGACCACTATCCGGCCCAGCTCTCGGGCGGCGAGCAGCAGCGTGTCTGCATCGCCCGCGCTTTTTCCAACAGCCCGAAAATCCTGTTCGCCGACGAGCCCACCGGCAACCTCGACGCTGAAAACGCTTCGGGCATCGTCGACCTGATCTTCGACCTCAACCGCACCGCCGGCACCACCCTGGTGCTGGTGACCCACGACCTCGACCTCGCGCGCCGCACGGGCCGCATCCTGAAGTTGAAAGGCGGGAAGGTGGAAGAAATGATAACTGCCTGATTTTCAAATTTTTCCTTTTGACATTCGCCGACCAGGTCATCGCTTTTACCCGTTCCCTGCGGCCGCCGGACATTCCCCTGCCCGCCGGATTTGCCTGGCTGTTTCCTTATGACGAGCCGGCCACTGTGTCGGCCCTGACGGCTTTTTACCAAAAATATTACGCCGACGCCGGGCCTCGCGTGTTTGTCTTCGGTATCAATCCGGGGCGTTTCGGGGCGGGTGTGACGGGTGTGCCTTTCACCGATCCGATCCGCCTGGAAACGGAATGCGGCATCGCCAACGACTTTGCCAAAAAGGCGGAATTGTCGTCGCAGTTTATCTGGCAGTTTATCCATGCCTACGGTGGCGGGACGGCTTTTTGCCGTGATTTTTACATCACCTCGCTGTCGCCGCTCGGTTTTGTGCGCGACGGACTGAACATCAATTATTACGACGACCGGGCTTTGCAGCAGGCCGCCGGGCCGTTCATCGAGTGGAACATCCGGACACAGCTCGAGTTCGGCGCGCGGCGCGATGTGGCGATCTGTCTGGGAGAGGGTCAGAATTTTGCTTACTTTCAGAAAATCAATGCCTTACACGGATTTTTTGAAAAAATTCTGCCTTTGCCGCACCCGCGCTGGGTGATGCAGTACCGGAGGAAAAGGATGGAGGAATTCGTGGAAAAATACGTGGCCACGGCGCGGGAAGCGCTGGCCGGGTGAGTCTTGATTTTCACTACAAAGGCGCAAAGGCGCAAAGAAATTCGCGGATCCTTTGCGCCTTTGCAGTGAAAATTATTTCGGCACCGTTTTCAGTTGCTCCTGAATTTCCCGAAGCCGCAATTGTTTGAACGAATCCACCATTCGCGGCAGGTCCGTTCTTTCCCGGCGGGCACACATACTGTCAATTTCGATGCGGGAGAGCCGTTCCTGAGCGTTCACGATGGAGTCGATCCGTTGGCGGACGTCGGCGTCGAGCGGCGCGTCGGGGCCGTTGCAGGATGCCAGTGCCCAGGTGGCGAAGAGCAGAATGAATAGCGAGCGCATGGCGCAAAGTTCAGTGGATTTTTCCGGTTTGTTTTTCAATGTGTAATTCGCCCCATTCCCGGATGGAATTGATGATGGGTTCGAGGGTGCGGCCGCATTCGGTGAGTTTGTACTCCACGGTGGGCGGCACGGTGGCATAAGCGGTGCGTTGCACCACGCCGCTGCTTTCGAGGTCTTTGAGCGAGGCGATCAGCATGCGCGGCGTGATGCCGCCAACTTCGCGTTCAAGTTCCTTGAAGCGGAGGGTGCCGCGTTTGAGCAGGCCGTAGATGATGGCGAACTTCCATTTGCCTTCCAGCAGGTCCAACGTAGCCCGGAAAGGACATTCGACTGGACCATATGCATTTTTTGAAATTTTTTTTGCCGCTGCAACCATCTGATAATCAACAATAGTTTCAAAAATGTAACTGATATACAAACGCGTAACTACTTGCAAAAGTATACCATAGATTAGTAAATTTGTACCACTGGTAGCCCGGAATTTATTCCGGGCAGAAAATCCGGGCAAAAAACAACACACCAACACATGGAACGAAAAGACTTTCTCAAAATCGGCCTGCTCGGCACCGGCATTTTTGCCTCCACGCGCGGCCTCGGCAACCTGGTCCGCAACGACATCGACGAGTTGAAAAGCCTCGACATTCTTGGATTCAATCACCTTCCCAATACAAGGAGTTCTCTCATGGCAAACATGGTTTTGCATCCCGCCGACACGCGGGGCCATGCCGACCACGGCTGGCTCGACACACACCACACCTTTTCTTTTGCCAATTATTACAACCCCGAACGCATGCATTTCGGCGTGCTCCGGGTCCTCAACGACGACCGCGTAGCGCCCGGCCGGGGCTTCGGCACGCACCCGCACGACAACATGGAGATCATTTCCATCCCGCTCTCGGGCGACCTCGAACACAAAGATTCGATGGGCAACACGCAGGTGATCCGCCAGGGCGACATCCAGGTGATGAGCGCCGGCACGGGCATCACGCACTCCGAATACAACCGCAACGCGGACGCCGAGGTGCGCTTCCTGCAAATCTGGCTCTTCCCGAACAAACGCGGCGTGACGCCGCGATACGATCAGCTGAGCTTTGACCCGGCTCAACTGAAAAACAAACTCCTGCAAGTCCTTTCGCCCAACCCCGACGACGAAGGCGTGTGGATTCATCAGAATGCCTGGTTTCACCTCGGCGAACTGGACCAGGACTTTCAGACCGAATACGCGCTGAAAGCGCCGGGCCAAAACGGCGTTTACGCTTTCGTCCTCGAAGGAAACGTGGAAGTGGCGGGACAAGCGCTGGGCCGACGCGACGGACTGGGTTTGTGGGATGTGGAGAAAGTCGGCATCCGGGCTACCAGCCCGGCGAAGCTGTTGCTGATGGAAGTGCCGATGGCGTTGTAAACAGCTGAATCAGGATTTTGGGATGGAAAGGATTTGATTAGATGTGACGATCGTATAAAATCTTTCCATCCCAAAATCCTGATTCAAGCTTCCCCCCGGATGATCAGGTTATCGATCAGCCGCACCTCGCCCGCCCAGGCGGCCACGCAGGCGACGACAAACGGGCTGTCGTTCCAGGCTTTTACCGGCAGCAAGGAAATTCCGTCGGCCAATTCAAAATACTCGGGCCGGAGCCCGGCGGTGTGGAGCCTTTCCATGGCTTCGACTTGTACTTCTGCTGCCGGGCGTGTTTGAAAGGCCGTTTTTGCCCATTCCAGGGTTTGATAAATGACCGGGGCAGCCTGCCGCATTTCAGGCGTCAGCCGCATATTTCGGCTCGACATGGCCAGTCCGTCGGCTTCCCGGACGGTAGGGCACATCACCAGATCGATCGGAGATTTCAATTGCCGCAGCATGTCCCGGACGATGCTGAGCTGCTGAAAATCTTTTTGCCCCATGTATAAACGCTGTGGTTGTACAATGTCGAGCAAGCGTTTGACGACGGTTGCCATGCCCGCAAAGTGACCGGGCCGGAAAGCGCCTTCCATGACCTGATCCAGTTGACGGAAATCGAGATGCACCGTCAAGTCGATCCCCGCCGGATACACTTCTTCCACGCTGGGCAGAAATATCGCATCGCAGTCTGCCGAGAGCAACAGTTCCATGTCG
>JBGAJY010000064.1:14494-24557 GCA_044224705.1 Saprospiraceae bacterium | reverse complement strand
GGCCGCTATCTGACGGATTAGATACCGGCCCGCTGGGCCGGATCATCTTACTCATTGTGTCGTTACTACATAGATAGCGCCCCTCCGGGCCGCAAGGTCTGTGGACAGGGCAAGCCTGGATAGTTTCAGATACTAAGTTGGTTCACTACTAGCACACCATATCCATTTGCCGCTGCCGGTCAAATTACATTCACCCTGGCCATGACAAGGTTCGCCAATTTGTTCCTCGCAAAAACACTCAATAGTTGGTTCACCAGGGATTTCTTGCGGAAGGCCATCGAAAGGTATGTACCAATACCGTCGTTGGCGATTGGGAAATTTGCCAAAAATGAGAATACGTGTATCGTAAATTCCAGCTCGCTCAGAAGATTCAATACTGCAGTCAATGGATTTTTTTCTAGTGACGACACTATTGTCCGGCATCCTTTCAAAAATCACGCGGTAACAAATGCCTTCGGACGAGGCTACCTCAAAGGTTTCAGTAGATACAGGAAAAGATTGCAGTTCTTCGGGTTGCATTCAAGCAAATGCAACGAACACTGCCGTTAGTAATATGGTTGAAACAGGAATTAAAGTCTTCATTTATATAAGGGTAATGAAGTGAAGGGTAATAGAAACCGCGTAGGCTAGAGAGGTATCACATACCAGGGTTACAAATTTTCACTTGATCATTTTAAATGAGAAATTCGACTTCACGAACGTGCAGGTTCATATGATGAATGATCCAGAATGTCTTGCAAACGTGTAAAATCAGGAAGAGGAGAGGAAAAAATATTGCCCACTACAACGGCTTTCACAAGGCCGGTAACAAAACCGGGAAAGCAAATACATTTGCGAATGCTGATGGTACACCCCCGGGCCCGCTTCCTGGCCTCCGTTTGGAATAAAATCGAACCCTTCGCCCCAAAAGAGCATGTGGTTTCCTGTTTTTGAATGAAGAACCCGTCTCACTGATGAAAGGAAAAAGGTACCTGCTTGCCGGCATGTTTTTCGGAACGGTGATGGGCTGGGCATTGGGATTTCTTCGCCTGCCGTATATAGAAAAGGACTTCTCGTTTCTGCTGGGTTGTATTGCAGCGCTGGCCTTCGCTTCGCTGGTGCTCCTGCTGTTGGCCGCGTGGAACAGAAATTACCTGCCCGAGCTGATGGGCAAAAAAAATGCGGCCGGAGACCCCCGAAGCGCGCGCGCGCTCGCCTTCATTTGGAAAATTCTGATCGGAATTCTTCTGGTGGGCAGTGTTGCGGGCGGGTGGGCGCTTTATCGCCAGCGCGAATCTTTCCAGCGTCAAATTGAAATCCGGGATAAGAGAATACAGGAAATGGCGGCATTGATGAAATCAGTCAGGGAAAATGATCTGGCGCCGCTGATGCGCAACATTTTGGATGATGTATGGGAAGAACTGAAGCACAATCCCCGCAGGACGCTGAGCGATACCACGATCACCCGAATAGCGGCGATTAGTTTCTCTTTCAAGCCTTACCCCTATATAGAGGCGGATAGTCTGTCGGAGAAAGCATACAGCCCGGAGCGGGGACATCTGTTGCAGGCATTGATCCTGATGAACATTGATTCAGGGTCTTTCGCCCAGATTAAACAAAGAACGCTCTTTGCAGGAGCAGATTTGCGAGGGGCAAATTTGAAAGGATTGGATTTGAGCGACATCCATCTCAGGGGGGCATATTTGAAAGATGCGGACTTGAGTGGCGCAAACCTGAAAGGCGCCGATCTCGGTGAGGCCAACCTTTGGGGGGCAAATTTGAATCGGGCCAACCTGAGCCATGCGGATTTAAAAAGGGCGGATTTGAGTTGGGCGCAACTGAATGAAGCGACCCTCATCCTGGCCAACCTGAGCGTGGCTAACCTCGCCAATGCGCAATTGAACAGGGCGGATTTAAATCAGGTAACTTTTCAGGCGGCACAATCGGGCGGGGCATTGTTCCATGAGGCCAATTTTACAAAGGCTAATCTCGTAGGCGCCAATTTCACAAAAGCGAATTTGAGTCAGGCGATCCTGGAAGATACCGAATTGAGAAGAATAAATTTTAGCGGCGCCAACCTCCTGGGAGTGAGATTCAACAAAGCCATTGTAGATAAAAGTTGGCTGGATAAGTTAAAAGAATGGCAACCCATTGGAAAAAAGGAAGTGCTCGACAATTATACCATTGTCAACGATACCATCGACAAATGGAAAGTACCGCTGTGCCGTTTGAAAAAAATGTAACGTAAAGTTCAACGGCCCTTCATAACTTCTTCAATCTTGTTCGAAAAGCTGAGCACCTCTTCGTCTTCTGGTCTGAAGGGTTCAAAACCAATTTGAAAAGCCCAGCTGTAATAGCTCTGCAAGTCGTTCAGATAATTGGCAAGCAGTTCGGGCGTCCAATTTGTCTGGCGATTGATCTGATACTTCTCCTTCAACTGCTTGCCGATCTCCTGTCCCCATTCATTATTTATAAGGTCTACATAGTTGTCCACCGGCCCCTCATCCAGATCGCTGATTTGCTCTTCGGTAAATTTTCCGGTGATCAACTCCGGATGGCGATAACGTTCGTGTGAATCGGCGATGAAATCGGCCAGGTCCTCCGAAAAACAGGATGTAATGAATGCCTGTGCGGTGATGTGGTTAAAGGAATTGAGGAATCCCTTTTCAGTACTGTCTCTGGCATTTCTGAAAGCCAGATCCGGCGTATTGATATTGTCTGCTGATGATTTTGCAATATCGAAAAAAGCGAGGTCGCCTTTTTCCGGCCGCCATCTTGAAAGCGTATAAATCCTTTCCAGGTCCGTTCTGTTCATCACGGCATAAGGGCATCGAAAAAGTATGGCGAAACGCTCCCACACCGTCCCTTCGTAACGTGCTTTCGAAATATCCCCCTGGCTTATGCCTGTCGACAACACGGCCGTCACTTCCCTGCCGTCGCTGCAGTGCCGCACGCGGACAACATAGCTTCCGGGCGCAGTGCTGTCGTATTCGATCCGTATGACTGATTTCAGGTCTTCCAGGGAAGTGAACCTCGACCCGAGTAAAGCGCCTTTCATGATCTTGTACCCTGCTGTGCTCGTGCTGTCGTCGTCGACAGCAGCAGTGCAGGCACATGTACCGGAGCTGTCCAGTTTCATGTCGGGCGCCTGATTACAGCCAACCAAAAGAATGGAGAGCAGTGCGAGCAACCGGGAAGTATTCATAACCGCTATCTTGATGACGAATGGCGATGGTTTTCGAACTTTGCGCATCCGCAATCCCAATGCCGGGATTTGGATTGCGCCTTTAGAAGCGTAGAAAAAATGTCTTGCAACATACGCTACCTGTCTGAAATGCGACTCGCCATACTTGTTTTCTCCACGCTTTTTATCCGGCCCCTTACTGCCCAGCAATCCATCGCACGCGAATGGAGCGAAGCGTTGCTGCTGTCTATGCAGGAGGATTTAGCCCGGCCCAATGTGCAGGCGCGCAATATTTTTCATTTTTCCATAGCGGTCTACGATGCCTGGGCGGCCTATGACGACGAAGCCGATACCTACCTGCTCGGCAAAACCGTGGGGAAATACACATGCCCGTTCAGCGGCGTGCCGGCGCCAAAAGACGTGGAGGCCGCCCGGAACGAAGCGATCAGTTTTGCCGCCTACCGTTTGCTGACAGCGCGCTTTGCGCAGTCGCCCCAAAGCGCCGGCACGGCATTCCGTTGCAGGGAAATCCTGCAAAAACACGGGTACGATTTCCAAAATTATTCTACCGACTATTCCTCCGGCTCGCCGGCCGCCCTCGGCAACTACATCGCCCAGTGCGTCCTGCGGATGGGACAACTGGACGGCGCCAACGAGGCGCAGAATTATGAAACGCCCGACTACGAACCCGCGAACCCGCCTCTGGCAGTGGCACAGCCCGGCCCCGGAAACCTCCGGGATCCCAACCGCTGGCAGCCCCTCCAATTGAAACGCGCCATCGACCGCGACGGGTACCCCATGTACGAGTGCCGCTGCGGCGGCAAAGCGCCCTCTTACATGATCGACTCGCTCGATCCGAACGGCCGCCGGATCACCAGTACCCAAACCTTCCAGGGCCTGGCATGGGGACAGGTGAAACCCTTTGCCCTGGGCAAACAAGAGATGAAAACCTATCGTCGCGACGGGCGTATATACCGGCTCTATTACGACCCCGGCAAGGATTTTTTCCCACGGCTCGACACTGCCAACGGCGGCAGCACCTTGCAGGACTATCAGTGGAATTTTGCCCTTGTAGCTGCCTGGTCCGGCTTGCTCGACCCCGGTGACGGGGTGCTCTGGGACGTGTCTCCCGGAAGCATGGGCCATGTACAGGAATACCCCCGGAACCTGGCGGAATTGCGCAGTTTTTACGACCTCGACACCGGCCGCGACCCGGGCCCCGGCTACGACACCAATCCGCGAACAGGCCAACCCTATACACCGCAAACAGTACCGCGTGGCGATTATATCCGCACGGCAATCCAGTATTGGGCGGAAGGCCCCGACGCCGAAACACCGCCTGGAAATTGGCTGGCGCTGTTGAATTACGTCGGCGATCAACCCGGTTTGGCGAAAAAATTCAACGGCAAAGGCCGCCCGATGACCGCGCTGGAGTGGGACGTCAAAGCCTACTTCGTGCTCGGCGGCGCCCTGCACGACGCGGCCATCGCGGCCTGGGGAATCAAAAGCTGGTACGAGGGCGTGCGGCCCATTACGGCCCTGCGGTATATGGCCTCACTCGGTCAAAGCAGCGACCCACGGAAGCCTTCCTATCATCCGGAAGGCATTCCGCTCCTGCCAGGACGGATCGAACTGGTGAAAAAAGGCGACCCGCTGGCCGGCCCGAAGAATGAACACGTGGGCAAAATCAAGTTGAACTCCTGGGCAGGCCCTTTCTCCGTAGCAGACGCCGTTACCCCCACTGAAACGGCCCCGAGGGCTTGGATTTTGGCCGAAAACTGGTTTCCCTACCAGCCCAAAACCTTCATCACTCCGCCTTATGCGGGCTTCGTTTCAGGGCACGCCGCTTTTTCCCATGCGGCTGCGGCAGCGATGACTCTGCTGTCGGGCGACGCCTATTTCCCGGGCGGACTGGGCGAGTTCAAGGTGTACGCCAACAGTGGTTTCCTGCGCCTCGAGCAGGGGCCCACTGTGGATGTTACCCTGCAATGGGCTACTTACCGCGACGCCGCCGACCAGGCCAGCTTGTCGCGCGTCTGGGCGGGCGCCAACGCCCCTTTCGACGATATCCCCGGCCGGCTGATCGGCGACGAGGTGGGTACGGGAGCATTCAATCTGGCGAAAACCTATTTTTACAAGGATCGCGACCACGACGGGCTCCTGAGCTTTGAGGATTGTGACGATAATGATCCGGCGCCTTGTCCGAAGTGAGGGGGGGAAAGCGCTATGCAACGCATCAGGATGACGGGCCCCTGATTCAATCTTTCGGATCAAAGGCTATAGTTTTACTAAGACTTCTGGGAACTAAAGGTGGGGTATCCTGGCAAGTTGAAAATAAACATCTCCAAGGTGGTCAAAATCTCCATCTGTCGTGACCAGCGTAGATTCGGTTACTTTCGCTGTTGCCGCTATCCAGAGGTCATTTTTCCCCATACTACGACCATTGGAAAAACAATCTATCTCCACATAAGCGTCCAGGAGCTCCGGAGCGCCAGCGCTTACATCCACGACAAATAAGACCTGTTCTATGAACGAGTTGAGTTGCTCCATTTTCTTTTCACCCCAATCATTGCGTCGGGCTAAAACACGGATTTCGCCAATTGTTACTACCGATACAATGAGTTGAGCATCATCCGACGTGAGATTCAGCCTTTTTTCGGCTTCGACGTATTGAGGATTTTGACGGATATAGGCCAGAACAATGTTCGTATCCAACACAAATTTTCTCATTCGCTCAGCATTTTGAGGTCATTTTCATAATCCCCAGCTGCATCTGCCAAAATGCCTATGAACTGGCTGAGCTGATTGCCTGCCTTTTTCTTTGAGGCCATTTGGCGCTCCAATTGTTGCGCAACTGTTTCGCGCTGGACAGGTCGTGAAAAATAAGCGTCGCCTTCCTCTGCCAACGAAACTTTACCAATTTCAACAAAGCCCATTTGCCCGCTCGACCTAAAATGTGCGGTTCCCCGGATGGTTACTTTTTGGCCCCAATATTTAGCCATTTCGCCTGCGGGCACCCCTTCGCCCAAAAAACCGGTTATTGGCCGACCTCTGTCCGGAATAAAAGTCACTTTGGCTTTCGAAAACTTCAACTCCTCTACGATGCCTGAAATCACCACTGGCTGTGGGTTGGGGGTTTGCTCTTCAATGGTTTTAAAGCGTGTAAAATCCACCATTCGCAATTGTAGATCGGGTAGGGTGCCTCGGTTGCTGAACTTAACCGTTTGGGCATCATTAACCAACACCTTTTTGAAATTTTGCAGGTCTTTGAGTAAATGTATGTCCAGCATTTCTCTGCCACTCTTGGGGTTGAGCGCATCCTGAAAACTTTCCATGACCAACGAAACGGGTGTTTCATCAGGCAGGCGACGAAGGATTTCCTGATGAAAAAGGTTCCCCTGCACATGCTGCAGCGTTTCCCGGAAGGGTTGGCATTCGAGGTGCAAAATCGTACTGCCCCGACTCAGTCCGGTCAGCCGTATTTTCAGGGCCCTGACAATCTCTTCCGTTTCACGCCCTCTTTTGTAACTCGAGCCGAACATCCGCATTTGAAGCGCCCCTTTCGCTATGTCGCGCAGATACTGGGCGATAATTTCTAATCGATCAAGGTCAATTGCCCCATCATCGAATGGCGTACCAGAGAGCTTAATTTCGTATTCCATGATTGCTGTTGAATTTTGATCGTGGGCGTTTTTAAGGCTTCGACGGGTCAGTCTGGCAAAATTAAACCTTTTCGGGGTTGCTCCTTTCTGCTCAAAGTCATTTAAAACGCCAACTTTGGCAAGCCCTTCACCAGCTCTACCGTCTCCACGCTCAGCCGGATCACCGACAACAACAAATCCAGAATGTAGCGCGGGTTGCCCACTTCGTCTGCCCAATCGTTCGGATCGTTGCGGATGCCAGAGTCCTTGTGCGTCGTGACGGCGTAGCGCTCCATCACCCATTCGATAGCCGACTTGCCGTTCACCTGGTACTCGTAAGCCGCCGCCGGGATGTTTTCCACCACGATTTGGCTGTTGTAGAGGATGCGGCTTTTGTCGTCTTTCGAAGGGAAGCGCATTTTGGGGTCAACCCGGAAATGCCCGCTTTCCGCGCCGCGCACCACGACCCCAATGGCTTCGGCAGAGGGCGCAGTTTTGAAATTGTCGTAGCCGAGATGCAGTTCGGCGAGGGTGCGGCCCGCCTTGCTGAACGCCAAAAAATCCTTCGGCGCCTCCACCAGCGGCAGCCGGGGCAGCATCTTTTTCAGGTCGCTCGAAAAGCGGGCGCGGTAGTCGGGGCTGTGCAGGAAGCCGTAGACGTAGTAAAAAACATCCTCTTTCGTCACCCGCTCGCCGTAGCGCGAGCGCGCCTGTGCGAGGATGAAATCCGATACCCCGTCGCGGCGGATGTATTCGTTTTCATTTGCCGCATCGAATAGCGAGGGCGCGAGCTTTCGCACGCTCTTCGTAGTAATACAATGGGAAGCATTGGCCGTTGAACTGCAACTGCAAATCAGGTACACAATCAGTTATCAATGCCGAAAAATCCTTGCTCGCGCCCACGCCCGACAGATGGACCCGGTTTTCAGCGGTAGGGGTGGGGAAGAGTTTGGGGATTTGGTAAACCATATCATTTAAATCCCTCGAGAAATACACGTGCTGTTTGAAAAATGGACGATACAAACCCTCCGTCTCGCATTCTTTTTCAAACAACACTGGTTTGTTTTTTTCAAGGTATTCTTTCAAACCGCGATTCCAAGTGATTCGCGTTGAGTCAAAAGTCACGAAGTTTTCAACCTCAATTTTGGGATTTGATTTCTTTTCAGAATGAAATGCCTCACGTTGCTCGTTGTAAAAATTGATGAGGCTCCGGATGTTTTTTTCGAGTTCAGTTTTCAGTGAATTGTAGCACCACGCATCACGAGCCGAGGCAAGCCCGCGACTGTAAAGCTGTTTAAAAAAGGCTTGGTTCGATTTATCATCCTTGTCTCCCAGCGGAATAAATTCCCCAAAAGCATCATCCCGCAAATTCAACCAGTCGCCATGCTCATTAGGTTGAAGGGTTTGCCAACCCATTTCCGGGTTTTCCATTGAGCCGAATTCTTGCACGATGCCGAGTTTTTCCTCCCGGTTGAGATAGTCGCCGATGTCGTGGTAAAAAATGGTCGCCGGGCCGGTTGAGGCTTCGGGTTTTTTCACCAAAAACGTAATGGCAATAGGCGTTCGAGAGCCAGAGCCGAAAATTTTGCCGCCTTCTTTTCTGGAAAGTTCGCCACTCGTGCGCTGGTTGCCGCGTAAATTGAAAACGTAAATGGCGGAAAATTCCCGCTCCAGGCATTTTCGGAAACCGTCGGTGGCGTTGCCATCTATCCATGCGCCGTTGCTGACAAAGGCGATGACGCCGCCGTGTTTGGGGTCGAGACGGTCGGTTGACCAACGGAAGGCTTTGATGTACGAATCGTACAGGGAGTTTTTGTTGGTGGCATCGGTCGCGGCGGCGTAGGTTTTTGCAATGCGCCCGTCCAACTTCGGGTACTCCTGATTCTGCGCATTATCGTTCGCCGACTTCTGCCCGACGGAATATGGCGGGTTGCCGATGATGACTCGCAGCGGCGCTTTTTTCTGTGCCAGCACCCGCTCGCTGTTTTTCGGGAACATGGGGGAGAAGAGTTTTTAGCTTTCGTCGCTTTCGCCCAGCTGGAAAGTGTCGGTGAGGCAAATGCCGCCGAAGGGCTGGTAGCCAAATAATTGTTGGCTCGGGGGGGGGGTAGATGCTGATTGTTCTGCAAAGACGAGGTCATCGTAGCCCGCTACGTTTACGAAACCTTCGAGGTTTCGTAAACGTGTCGCCCCGACCAGGTCGTGGTAGGCGTTTTCGATGTTGATGGCGGCGATGTAATAGGCCAGCAGCACGATTTCATTGGCGTGCAGTTCGCGGGTGTATTTTCGGGTGAGGTCATCGGGGCGGATCAGGCCGCTTTGCAGCAGGCGGGTGATAAACGTACCCGTACCGGTGAAGGGGTCGAGGATGTGGATGTTTTCGTCGCTGAGCGAGCGGCCGAATTCCTTGCGCAGCAGCGCGTCGGCGGAGCGGATGATGAAATCCACGACTTCGACGGGCGTGTACACAATGCCGAGTTTTTCCACCATTTTCGGAAAAGCGGTCTTGAAAAACTTGTCGTACAGTTCGACGATGATGCGCTGTTTCCCGGCGGCGTTGTCGATCCCGGCGGCGCGGGAGCGCACGGATTCGTAGAATTTTTGGAGGATTTCGGTGTCCTTTTCCAAAGCCTGCTCTTCCAGCAGGTCGAGCATGGTTTGCATGGACACTGAAATCGGGTTGTTTTTCACGAAGGAATAACCCTCGAAAAGTGCCTCAAAAACGGGTTTGGTGATGAGGTGCTGCGCGAGCATTTCCACGGCTTCGGCTTCCGTAATGGCGGGGTTGATGTTTTTCTGCAAACCCGCGAGGAAGTCGGCGAAGGCGCGTTGATGTTCGCTGCCGTCGCGGATAAGGCGTTTGATGCGTTCGATGTGGCGTTCTGCGATTTCGGCCACGTCTTTTGCCCATTGCTCCCAATAGCGGCGGTCGCCTACCTTTTGCACCATGCGGGCAAACAGGACGCTTTGCAGTTGCTCGAATTGGATGGAAAGTTGGGCATTGATGCGGTGGGCGGCATTTTGATAAGTTGCGGTGGTGTCATCCTGTGCATCGCCTTTTACGCCATATTCCACTTCGTCGCCTGTGCGATTGTCGGGTCTGCCAACGAGGATTTGTTCGGGGCGGTGTTTGTTGAGTTCTATTTTATTGACGGTGGCGTTGAAACGGTCGTCGTGTGCACGAAGGGCGTTGAGCACCGTCCAAACGACTTTGAACCGTTCGTTGTCGTTGAGGGCTTTGTCGGGTTCCACGTCCACC
>JBGAJY010000064.1:0-14441 GCA_044224705.1 Saprospiraceae bacterium | reverse complement strand
CGGGGATAATGATGTAGCCGTATTTTTTGCCCGGTGCGCGGCGCATCACCCGCCCGACGGATTGCACCACGTCCACCTGCGAATTTCGGGCGGAAAGGAACAGCACGGCGTCGAGCGAAGGCACGTCCACGCCTTCCGACAGGCAACGGACGTTGGTGAGCAGGCGACATTCTCGGGCATCATTCGGGGCGGCTTTCAGCCACGACAGTTTTTCGTCGCGGGTGGGCGTGTTCATGCCGCCGTCGATGTGCTGGGCGTTCACGCTGACCAATTCTTCGCGGGCTTCGGCGGGCAGGCTTTCGAAATAGATGCTTTTGGTTTCGTTGAACGTGCGGGTCGTCTTCTCCGAGACTTTGATGTTTTGGCAGAAAGCCACGGCGCGCCGCATGGGTTCGGGGTCGCTTTCTTTCAGGATGCCTTCGTCGCCGAGGATTTTTTTACTGAGGGCATTGATGCAGCCGATGAGTTTGGATGCGTCGTCGGCGTTGATTTCGTTGTTGCTGTCCGCTACCATTTTTTGCACGGGCGCGGTCATATCGTCTTCGCTGACGGTCAGGATCAGCACTTTGTAATCGGAAAGCAAACCCTGGTTGACGGCTTCGCCGAAACCGATGCGGTAGATTTCCGGGCCGTAGATGCTTTCGTCGTCCATGCTGCAAAGCACGGCTTCGGCCTGGGCAGCTTTTGATTTGGAGTCGTCGCTGAACAGGCGCGGGGTGGCGGTCATGTAAAGCCGCTTTTGGGCGCGCAAAAAATCGTTGTTGTGGACTTTTACGAAAGCCGATTCGTCGTCTTCGGCCAACGTGACCCCGGTGGTGCGGTGGGCTTCGTCGCAGATGATGAGGTCGAAAAAGCCGAAAGGGTTCTCCAGGCTTTCCTGTTTCCCAATCAAAGCAAATTGCGCTGCCGAGATGACATCAATGGATTGGTAGGTTGAAAAAACGACAGTGAGCGGGTGACTTTCCGAGTGCCGGATTTGGTCAAACTGTTTCAAAATGCCTTGCACATCGGTCGAGGCGGGCAAGGCTAAATCCACGACGGAATAGCCGTCGGAGTCTTCATTTTGGGAGCGTTTGCGGCTCACGCCCGCGTCGGAGCAAATGCAAACGGCATTGAAAGGATGGTCGGCATCGGCCGTCCATTCGCGCAAGGTCTGCCCCAAAAGGGCGATGGAGGGAACGAGAAACAGGACGATGCCTTTTCCGCCCGTTTCTTTTTCGGCGATTTTGAGCGAAGTGAAAGTTTTGCCCGTACCGCAAGCCATAATGAGTTTGCCCCGCCCCGCCGTTTTGAAGTGTTCGTGAGCGGCGTCGATAGCGGCGACCTGGTGCGGCATCGGCGTTTTTTTCGCGGCGCGGGAGGCCTCGCCCGATAAGCCTTCCGCCAACTTACCCCAATCGACGGGCGCACTTTCGAGGTCGTGCAAGCCGAGGCGGGTAACGGGCGGGTGCTGGTTGCGGATAGTGGTTTCAGCATTTCCACCCCAATGATTGGTCGTCGAAATCCAAAGCCGGTGTGCGAAGCCGACGGTACGGAATTGATCGTCTTTGAAATTTTTGGAGGAAGTCGAAAGGAAGGAATCGACGGCGGGTTTGTCGATCACCGCGCTTTCCTGAAAACATTTGCATTGGATAGCCCAGTAATCGCCGGAGGTAGTGCGGGCTACAAGGTCAATGCCGGTATCCTTGCCGCCGAAATCGCGGCGGGCGGGGAAATCGTCCCAAAGCCAAACATTGGTGAAAAGGTCGGCATAGCGCGGATCGGTTTGCAGGTACGCCTGCATTAACCGCTCGAATTTGTCGCCTTTGTCACGTTCGGAGAGGGCGTATTTTCTGAAATGGGAAAGGATGGATGGGAATTGGCTTTGGCTCATTTTCAGGCTGGAATCGTTAGGTTGGCAAATATAGACGCGTCGCCTGGTTGGGCTGACAAAAACCTGCCAAATGAACGTAAACTGAAAAACTCAAAGCGCTTCGTCGTCCTTACCGCCTAAATTTCATTCCTCTAACCTCCTGAATCGACGCGAAAAGCATGGTTTTGAAGGCTAAGAGGGGTACAAAAGGGCACAGGATTTTGCCCATATAACCCAATAAATATGCAAATTGTATGCAAACGAAAAACGGCTTAAACGAACCATGTCGTCTAAGCCGTTGATAATCAAAGTGATCCCGATGGGACTCGAACCCATGACTCCTTGATTAAAAGTCAAGTGCTCTACCGACTGAGCTACGGGATCAATATCGGTACTGCTTTCTCAAAAAGCGCGGCAAAGATAACAGCCTCCAACCCGAAATTCCAACAAGGCTGAAAAGTTTTTCCAATGAAAATTTGGAAAGCAAGGCCTTAAACCCCGGTACAGCCAAATTTGTTTCTGTAAAGCCCGTAGTTTTGCGGCGGCCGGCAAATTTTTTTGCGCTTTGCCGGTCATTTCTGCGGGTTTCAGCGCACTTTACACCAGACAAATACGTTTTGCCCGCAAATTGCTAAAAACCTGCCCAAAATCAGGACCTAAATTTTTCAACATGGAAAGTATCCGCCAAAAACAAGTGGGCGAACTCATACGACGCTACTTCGGCATGCTGCTCGCCGAAGAAGGCAGCCTCATCTACGGCCGCGACAAACTCGTGACGGTCACCAACGTCAAAATGACCCCCGACCTGCTCGTCGCCAAAATCTACATCAGCGTGTACGGCACGGAGCACAAACAGGAAGTGATCCTCGAACTGGAGGACAACCACACCCACCTGCGCCAAGCCCTGGCTTCGAAAATCGGCAAGCAAATGCGCCGTATGCCCGATATCGAGTTTTTCCTCGACGACACCATCGATGAAATGTACCGCGTGCAGGACCTGCTCAACCGCGTACAAGACGAAGACGAGAAAATGCATCAATGAAAATCGGCCTTTTTTTCGGCTCCTTCAACCCTATCCACGTGGGTCACCTGATCATCGCCAACCACATGGCGACCCGGACCGACCTGGACAGGGTATGGCTGGTCGTCAGCCCGCACAACCCCCTGAAGCCCAAAAAATCCCTGGCCCGCGATTTCGACCGGCTGCACCTGGCGCGGCTGGGTATCGGCGACAACCCGCTGATCGAAGCCTCCAATGTCGAATTCGGACTGCCACAACCGTCCTACACCGTGGACACGCTGGCTTTTTTGAAGGAAAAATACCCCGACCGCGAGTTCGCCCTCATCATGGGCAGCGACAACCTGGCTTCGCTGAACCAGTGGAAAAATTACGAACAGCTGCTCAGCGGCTACGACATCTACGTCTACCGCCGCCCCGGCGTGGACCTGGGGCCTTTCGCCGATCATCCGCGTGTCAAAATCTGCGAGGCGCCCCTGCTCGACATCTCGGCGACCTACATCCGTGATTGCCTGCGCCAGGGGCGTTCCGTGCGCTACCTGGTGCCTGATGCGGTGTTCGAATACCTCGATTCCGGCAATTTGTATCGCTCCTGACAGGCTGTTGAAGTTATTTCTGCGTCACCATTTTTCACCGCGAAGGCGCCAAGACGCAAAGAAATTCGCGAAGTCTTTGCGTCTTGGCGCCGTCGCGGTGAAAAACCCCGGCACAGGTAACCTGAAATTCAAAATTCAAACGGCTTCTAAACAAAGCAAGGCAACTTTTTTTGCACAGGCAGCGCCAAGGATTCCAGTTCACCAACCGGAATTCACACCATGCGGTTTCGTCTGTTTACCCTTCTGCTCAGTTGTATCACTGCCCCTGCTTTTGCCCAGATCAGCCCGGATTTTCCCGAGTTGAAAATCGGTGAATGGCGCCAGCATCTGCCCTGGCAACGCGCCCGTTACGTCACTCAAAGCAGCACCAAGGTGTATTTTTCCACCGAATGGGCCGTGGTGGAGATCGACAAAGCCGAGCGCACGCCGCGTTTTTTGACCAAAGTCGAAGGCCTGAGCGACGTGGGCATGAGCGTCATCCGGTTCAGCCCGGCCGCCGACGCCCTCGTATTGGCCTATAGCAACAGCAACCTCGACCTGTGGTATCCCGCCACCGGAGCGGTCGTCAACCTGCCTTTTATTCGAAAAAATACCAATATCGTAGGTGACAAGAGTATTTACGACATGGCTTTCGAAGGCAAAAGCGCTTACCTGGCCTGCGGCTTCGGCATGCTGAAACTCAACCTCGAACGCGCCGAAGTGGAGTACACCACCTTCACCGACGTGCCCGTGCGCTCCTTCGCCATTTTTAACGGTTATCTCTACGCCGGCACCGACGAAGGCCTGTTCCGGCTCCGGACGGATGATGAAAATCCCGCCGATTTCAGCCGCTGGCAAATGCTCGGCGCCATGGAAAACCTGCCTGCCGGCACCCCCGTACATGCCCTGGCGGTGTCCAACGGCGCTTTGTACGCCGGCATGGAACAATCCCTCTACCGTTTCGATGGCGCCCAGGCCACGGAAATCGCCTCCGACCCGAACCAAAGCGTGCTCTACCTCACCGCTGAAGGCACGGGCCTCGTCATCGGCTGGAAAAAAGGCTTCGACGGGCGCGTGGCGTATCTCGGGCCGGATGGAAACATGTTCGAAATCCACTGGGCCTGCCAGGCGTTTAAGCCGCTGTATGCCGTGGAAGACGGTTCTCAAAAATTCTGGTTTGCCGACGATTCCGACGATTTCCGGTTTTTCGACGTGGCGCTCAACCAGTGCGACAAGTTTGATTTTAACTCGCCATACAACCACAATTGCGCCGAAATAGCCATCGCCCGCAACAAGGTGTATGTCGCCACGCCGGGCCCTACGGCCAACTTTTCCGCGCTGTTTGCCAAAGACGGCCTGTATATTTTTGACAACAACCAATGGCGGCGCTTCAACGACGAAAGCAATCCCGAACTCGTAGCCGGCGATTGTCACCGCGACCTTTGGCGCGTAGCGCCCCATCCTTCGGAGGATAAATTTTACGCCGGCAGCTTCGTCGGCGGACTGGTGGAGGCGACCAGCAGCGGCGCTACCACAAAATGCTACACACAATACAATTCCATTTTGCAAAATGCCGGCGCATCGGGCTCTTCCCGCACGGCTATCAGCGGACTGGGTTACGACAAAAGCGGCAATCTCTGGATTTGTAATTACGACGCCTCTTCGCCCATCGCCGTGCTCAAAACCGACGGCACGTTGCGCAATTTTTCAGCGTCACCAGTGAATAACCTCACCCAGGTGGTCGTCGACCAAAACGGCTACAAATGGTTTGTCGTGGGCTTTAACGGCGGCGTGCTTGTGTACGACAGCGGCGCTGACCTCGACAGCCCTTCCGACGACCAATACCGCCTGCTCACGACGGCCAACAGCGTACTGCCGACCAATACCGTCAATTGCCTGGCCGTAGACCTCGACGGCGACGTTTGGGTAGGCACTCAGCAGGGCACGGTGAGTTTTGAGTGCGGCAGCAACATCTTTGACCCCAGCTGCAAGGGTTCTCGACGCATCGTCAACGTGGACGGCTTCAACGGGTATCTTTTGGAAACGGAAGACGTGAAGTCGATCGCCGTGGACGGCGCCAACCGCAAGTGGTTCGGAACCACCAACGGCATTTTCGTGCAATCGCCCAGCGGCGAAACCCAGGAAGCGCGCTTTACCGCCACGAACAGCCCCCTGTTCGACAATGCCATCACCGATATTGCCATCGACCCGAACACCGGCGAGGCCTGGATCGGTACGGAAAAAGGCCTGATCTCGGTGCGGGCGGAAGCGACTTCGGGCGGCGTGGTCAACAACGACATGCCCTACGCCTACCCCAACCCCGTGCGCGCCGACTACGACGGCCCGATCGCCATTTACGGCCTGGCGCGCGATGCAAACGTCAAGATCACCGACGTGGCCGGCAACCTGGTGTACGAAGGACAGGCGCTCGGCGGGCAGGCCGTCTGGAACGGCCGCGACTACCGAGGCCGCCGTGCCGCCTCGGGTGTGTACCTCATTTTTGCTACCAGCTCGGAAACTTTTGACAGCCCCGATGCGGTGATCGCAAAAGTGGTCATCTTAAACTGAACATTAACATTTTGTAAGCAATAAGCCCTGTTAAGGCATAGTTTTAAGACCAATTTTTCAAACATATTTTTCACCATCAAAAGCACAGCATTGCGCTGCCTATGGAAGAACACTACACATATGAGTCCGCGCTGGTACAATTTATGTACCGCGACATGCCGGCCGGCGAAGCCGCGGCTACTGCCGAATGGATCGATGACGATCCGGCGCTGCAGAGCCTCTACGCAGAGCTGATGCTGGCAAAAATGCAACTCCCCAAAGTCCAGTTCAACCCCTCCCAAGCTGTACTCGATAATATCCTTCAATACAGCACAAAAACGGCTCTGGAGGCTTATCTCTGATTCGTCAGCGGTTTAAGTTTTCGAACCCAATGCACACCCTCGCCATCACCAGTGGCGAGGGTTTTTTTATGGGTATTGCGGGGAGTTTGGGATTGTGGTAATCGTCAATCTTATTTCAAATACCACTCATCACCCTTCATTCAAATTCTTCCAAAGGAGGTCTTTGAGTTGCTGCAGGTTTTTGCCGGTGATGGCGGAGATGAAAATGACCTCGATGCCTTCGGGCAGGGTGGGTCGCAGCATTTTTTCGAGGTCGTCGTCGATGAGGTCGGATTTGCTGATGGCGAGCAGGCGCGGTTTGTCGAGCAGTTCGGGGTTGAACTCGCGCAGTTCGTTCAGGAGGATTTCGTATTCATCGCTGATGGTTCGGTCGGTATCGGCGGGCACGAGGAACAGCAGCACGGAATTGCGTTCGATGTGGCGCAAAAAACGGTGCCCGATACCCCGGCCTTCGTGGGCGCCTTCGATGATACCCGGAATGTCGGCCATGATAAAGGTCTGGCCGCTGCGGGCCTGCACGATGCCGAGCTGAGGGACGAGGGTGGTAAAGGGATAGTCGCCGATTTTGGGTTTGGCGGCGGTGACGGCACTGAGCAGGGTGCTTTTACCGGCATTGGGGAAGCCGACAAGCCCCACATCGGCCAGTACTTTGAGTTCCAGTACGATCCATTGTTCGATGCCCGGTTCGCCGGGTTGGGCGTACTGTGGGGCCTGGTGGGTGGGTGTTTTGAAAAAATTGTTGCCTTTGCCGCCGCGCCCGCCGGGCAGGAGGATTTTTTTGTCGTCGCGTTCGGTGATTTCGAGGAGCACTTCGCCGGTTTCGGCGTCCTTCGCCACGGTGCCGAGCGGGACTTTGACTACAATATCGCCCCCGTCGCTACCGGTTTTGAGGCCGCCACGTCCCGGATTGCCGTCTTTGGCGTAAATGTGTTTGGTATATTTCAGGTCGAGGAGAGTCCATTCCTGGGGGTCGGCTTTCAGGATAATATGCCCGCCACGCCCGCCGTCGCCGCCATCGGGGCCACCTTTGGGCATGGCGGGACCGCGATAAAAATGGACGCTGCCTGCGCCGCCCTTGCCGGAGCGAAAGAGTATTTTGACGTAATCAACAAAGTTCTGTTCAGCCATGCCGCGCGTTCTTTTTCAGAAAAATAAAAGACAAAGGTAGGCAAGCCTGCCGCCAATTGGACAAAACGCCGCCGACAACAAGAAAATCCCGTTGGGGCGTCCGAAATTCGCCGCCTAAATTTCAGCCGCCATGCCCGAGCACACTTCAAAACACCATCCTTATATCCAACCCAACGAAGCAGTTTGGCTCGACGGCCCCAAGAGCCGGAGTTTCGAGCTTCTTTTTGTTTTTCGGGTCATGTGGCAGTTCATACGCGGCTTTCGCGCCCTGCATTTTGTGGGCCCTTGCGTCACGGTTTTTGGTTCGGCGCGGTTCTCCGAAGGGCATCGGTACTATGAAAAAGCCCGCCAGGTAGGCGCCCATATCGCCTCGCGCCTGGGGATGACCGTAATGACCGGGGGCGGCCCAGGCATCATGGAAGCCGCCAACCGCGGGGCCAAGGAAGCCGGCGGCAATTCGGTGGGATGCAACATCAAACTGCCGCACGAACAGAAAGAAAACCCGTACCTCGACAAGTTTGTCACCATCGATTTCTTCTTCGTGCGAAAGGTGCTGCTGGCCAAATACTCCTACGCGTTTGTCATTTTACCCGGCGGTTTTGGCACCATGGACGAGTTTTTTGAAATGCTCACACTGGTCCAGACCAAAAAAGTCACTGATTTTCCCATTGTCGTCATGGGGCTCGATTACTACAAACCCTTGCAGGAATACATGCAGTTTATGTACACCCAGGGCACTATTTCGGCCGAGGACCTGAAATTGCTGTTGTTCACCGACGACCCGCACGAGGCGACCGACCATATCCGAAAATATCTTTCAGAAAATTACAAGATTGTTCGCCGCGACCGGCCGATGTGGTGGCTGCTGGAAAAAGCGTAAGCAACTGCCACTGCTACTTCGCGTAAAGCTCCATATACCTCGTCACATACTTCCCGATCACATCGAATTCCAGGTTCACCGAGTCGCCGGCGCGCAGCGTTTTAAAATTGGTGTGTTCCCAGGTGTAGGGAATAATGGCCACCGAAAACAGGTCCTGTTCGGGCGACACCACGGTGAGGCTCACCCCGTTGATGCAAACCGAACCTTTGTCGACCAGCAGGTGCTCCGGCGAGGGCCGATAGCGGAAGGTGAAGCGCCAGGAGCCACCCGTTTCCAGCACTTCGGTACAAGTGGCGGTGGCGTCCACATGACCTTGCACGATGTGTCCGTCCAGGCGGCCGCCCATGGGCAGACAACGTTCGAGATTGACCCATGTGCCGGCCTGCCAGTCGCCGAGGTTCGTGCGCGCGAGGGTCTCCGCCACGGCGGTGACGGTATGAGTGCCTTTGCCGAGGGCCACCACGGTAAGGCAAACGCCGTTGTGGCTAACACTCTGGTCGATGTTCAGCTCGCCTGAAATCGGGCTTTCGAGGGTAAAATGCACGTTGGACTGTTCGCGCTCCACTTTGCGCACAACGCCGAGGGTTTCAATAATGCCGGTAAACATGTTGGATCTGAATTGCTGGATAAAATTTGAAAGGGAAACAGGCCAGTCTGCATTTTGGCAGTAAATTTCAGGCGTATGGAACGGATTTTAACACCGTTTTAAATCTTTGCCTTTAAACGAAAAGGCTGGCAGACTATCAAAGGTCCCGGCTATTCCATTTTTAACACTCAAAATTTCAGCACAATGAACAACTCAATGCTGCCCAAAATGCTCAGCCTGGCCCTTGCCACGCTGTTTGTCATGTCCTTCACAACCGCCAATATGCCCAATGCCGCCGTTTCCGCCGACCCTTGGGAATTGCTCGGTGTGCGCAAGGTGAACTACGCTTTGGACCGCGATGAAATCGTCGTCACACGCGCCGAGGGCATCTTCACCGCCCTGCAAGTCCGCGTCAAAGGCAGCCCGATCAATATGCACAAGATCGTCGTGCACTTCGGCAACGGCGAAACCCAGGAAATTGAAGTCCGCGAAACCTTTCGCGCAGGTACTGCCAGCCGCGTGCTCGACCTGCCGGGCAACCGCCGAGTGATCCGCAAGGTCGTTTTCCTGTACGATACGAAAAACCTGGCCGGGCGGAAGGCGCTGGTACAATTGTGGGGACGTCATTGACCTGCCTGGTCAGGATTTCCCGCTCACCACCACCACAATCTCTCCTTTCACGTCCTTCGCGGAAAAATGCGCGTGCAATTCGCGCAACGGCGCAGTTTTGACTTCTTCGTGCAGTTTGGTCAGTTCGCGGGCTACACAAGCCATGCGTTCCGCGCCGCAAACGGAGGCCAGTTCATCGAGACAACGCACGAGCCGGTGCGGCGATTCGTACAGCACGAAGGTGTGCGGCAGTTCGGCCAGCCAGCGCAGGCGCGTCTGGCGGCCTTTTTTATGCGGTAAAAAACCTTCGAAATGAAAAGTATCGCAGGGCAGCCCGCTCGCCACGAGTGCGGGCACGAAAGCGGTGGGGCCTGGCAGGCATTCCACCCGGATGCCGCGGCGCACGCAGGCGCGCACGAGTAAAAAACCGGGGTCACTGATGCCAGGGGTGCCCGCGTCGCTGATGAGGGCCATAGGCGTGCCCAGGGCGAGTTCGTCGGCGATTTTCTCCACCACGGCATGCTCGTTGAAGGCGTGAAAAGCCCGCAGCGGCGTGGTGATGCCGTGGTGATCGAGCAGTTTGCGGCTCGTCCGGGTGTCTTCGGCCAGTACGACGCGCACCTCGCCGAGTATGCGCAGGGCGCGCAGCGTGATGTCTTCCAGGTTGCCGATGGGGGTGGGGACGACGTAAAGCATGTTTAGTTGCAGTGGCAGTGGCAGTAGCAACTGCTACTGCGCCTGCAACGAATAATGATACGTTTCGACGATCAGGTTGGCGAAGAGTTTTTGGCAGGCCGTTTCGACTTTTTCCCGGGCTTCGGCTTCGGAAGCGGCGTCGAGGGCCATGGTCACGTGGCGGCCGATGCGGAGATCGGTGACGCCCGTGAGGTCGAGGTGCTTGAGGTTGTTGAGCGCGGTTTTGCCCTGTGGGTCGAGCAGCTCGCGGTGGGGCATGATGTCAATTTCGGCGACGAATTTCATTGTTATATACAGAAAATAGAGGCAACCGTCAGGCTTGGCCGACAATCGACTTTTTATTGAAAACAGAATATAGAATATACACGACGATGATGGCGCAAAAGGCCAGATCTTTTACCAAAAACAAAAGGACTAAAAACAGCAGCAGTATCGAGATCAGCGCCTCGTTGCCGCGCCAGCCAAAGCCTTTGATTTTCATGCCGGCCAGCGGAATTTCGGCGACCATGAGCCAGGAAAGCAATGCGATGAGTGCGTAAATAGCCCAGGCATGCCCGCTCAGCCAGGCGCCGATACCGAAACGATCGTGGAAAGCCGTCAGGGCCAGTCCCAGGACAAAAACCGTGCAGGCCGGCGTACTCAATCCGAGAAAATAACTCGTCTGGCGGGTGTCCACATTGAATTTCCCCAACCGGTAAGCCGCGGCCATGGCCATAAGAAAGGCCGGCAGGGCGCCCGCGCACACCCAAAACGCCACGCCGCCGGGCGCCAGCGCAGTGCCGCAACCCAGGGCCTGGTTGAGCAGGGCGTACATCATCGTGGCAGGTACGACACCGAAACTGACCACATCGGCCAGGGAATCCAGCTGAACACCGATGGGCGAGGAAACGCCCAGCGCGCGGGCTGCCAGCCCGTCGGCGGTGTCGCAGGCGAAGCAGCCGAGCGTGAACCACAGGGCCACATCGGGCCGTCCGGCCAGCACCCACAGCAGGGCGCAGCAGCCGCAAAACAAATTGCCGAGGGTGATGAGATTGGGGATTTGCTGGCGCATGGCGGCAAAAGTACCACTTTCAGCCGCAAACGAATTTTGCTATTGTGGGCTATTTTGCAGGAAATTCGCAGAGCCTGAAATCGGGTTTAATACTGAGTGTCAATTTTTTAAGAAAAATTTGACATTTCAGGCAGCCAACAAATGACGCATTAAAAGCGTCTTTGTCCTTACACCGATTTATTCTTGCCCAGACAGCATAGTCATGAGAAAACACGCACTTGCCCTCCTATTGGTAACGCTTGGATGTTCCGCCGGGGCTTTGGCCCAGCCCGTGAACGACGATTGTACCACTCCTCTCGTCATCACCGACCTCACCGATTACTGTAGTCCCGCAGGTGTTTTCACCAATGTGGGCGCTACGCCCTCCACTTACGGCCCTCCGCAATGCTGGACGTCTACGGGGAACGACGTGTGGTTTGCATTCACGGCCCAGTTTACGGATATGACCATCACCGTGCGGGGCGCCACGGCCATTGCCCCCGGCGGTACCCTGAAAAATCCGCAAGTCGCGCTGTACCTCGGCACCTGCGGCGGTACCATCAACGAACTCGAATGCGCCAGCGCGCCGCCCGGTTCCAATATCGCCCAGGCCTATGAAGGCGGGATGTTCCCGGGTTCTACCTACCTGCTTCGTATCCAAGGCCTTGGCGGAGCAACCGGCACCTTTCAACTGTGCATCAACAGTTACAATCCGCCGCAGACGCCTACTTCCGACTGCCCAACGGCGTCGATATTATGCGACAAATCGCCGTTTGTGGTGCAGCAGGTCACCGGCGCCGGTAACAACATCACCGAACTGGACGATGCGACCTGCTTTTTTAACGGCTCTCCAAGCAATTTCGAATCCAACTCGGTCTGGTTTACCTGGACCTGCGCGGTGTCGGGCACGCTCACGTTTACACTCAGTCCCCTGAACGTGACCGACGACCTCGATTTTGCCATTTACCGGCTGCCCAACGGCATCGGCAATTGCCAGGGCAAACAACTCCTTCGTTGTATGGCCTCGGGTACCGACGAGTCGGCTTACCCCAATCCCTGCATGGGCCCCACGGGGCTGCTGGCCGGAGAAAACGACGTCTCCGAAGATGCCGGCTGCACGGATGTCGGCGACAATGCCTGGATTGCTCCGCTCGACATGGTCGCCGGTGAATCCTACGCGCTGTGCATCAACAACTACAGCAACGCGGCCAATGGATTTTCCATTCAATTCGGTGGCTCGGGCGAGTTCCTCGGCCCGCAGGCTGATTTCACCGCCGTGCCCACGGCTTTTTGCCTCGGCGATACGGTGACGGTGACGGATGCCTCCTCTTTTTCGCTGGGCTCGATCACCGGCTGGCAATGGAGCTTCGGCGCCGACGCCACGCCGCTCATTGCCAATGGCCCCGGTCCGCATAAAGTCGTTTTCAATACCCCGGGGACACGCTCCGTCGTACTTACCCTCGAAACCGACCTGGGTTGCAAAGTCACTGATATTGAAAGCGTTGTAGTATATCCTGATGTGACCGTTGATAAAATATTCGCCGCCCCCGACTGCAACGGCGCAACCAACGGCGCCATTACGATCGACAATATTCAGTCCGGTACGCCCCCTTACCTGTTCAGCTGGAACGGCGGCCCTTTTACCACCGCCAATGTGCTCAGCGGACTTGGTGTGGGCACTTATAACCTCGTCATCCGCGATGCCCACAACTGTGAAACCGAACTCGATATTCCCCTCGAAGAACGTATCCTCACCGCTGATGCCGTCGTGGACAAACCCTTGTGCTTCGGCGATGCCAACGGCGTCATCACGCTGAACGTCACCAACGGCAAGCCGCCCGTACAATTTAACTGGGGCAGCGGTTACGTTCCGAACAATTCCCAGGGCGGCTACGCGGCCGGCACTTACACCGTCACGGCCGTGGATGAGACGCTATGCGAGGGCGTTTTTGACGTCACGGTGACCGACAATCCGCCGCTGGCCCTGGCACTCGATACCATCGATATTACCTGTTTCGGCATGAACGACGGTTCTGCCATCGCCAATCCTTCGGGGGGTGTGGGCAATTTTTCCTACCTCTGGAGCGACGGTCAGGTGGAAAAGGAGGCCTCCAATTTTTCACCGGGGCCCTACACCGTCACCGTGACGGACGGCAACGGCTGTACCATCACCGGAGAGGTGCTCATAACCGAACCCGAAGACCTGAACGTGGCCCTGATCGACGTGGTCAATCTGATCTGCAACGGTGAACCTACAGGCGAAATCCGCCTCGAAGGCTCCGGCGGCCGCCCGCCCTACGAATTCAGCGCCGAAGGCATCACCTATGTGCCGACCGATACGCTTACCGGCCTGTACGCGGGCCAGTATTGGGCCAAAATCCGGGATGCTTCGGGCTGTATCGATTCGGTCGAAGCCACCGTCATCCAGCCGCCGCCGCTCATCGTCATCGCCGACCCGGCCGATACCTTGCTGGAACTGGGCTTCTCGGTGTTTGTCTCCACTTTCACCGCCCCCATCGGCCGGCCGGTGTTGTACGAATGGACGCCTCCCCTGGGTTTGGACTGCACCGACTGCCCGGAGCCCGTCATCACCGCTATTCAGGACCAGGCGTACATCATCAAAATCACCGACGAAACAGGCTGCGTGGCCTACGACACCGTGAACATCCGGGTGCGTAAAGACCGTCCGATCTACGCCCCCAACGTGTTCGCTCCCGACAAACCGGGCCTGAACGACCACTTCACCCTCTTCGGCGGCCCGGCAGCGGAAAGCATCCTGCTGCTGCGCGTGTACGACCGCTGGGGCGAACTGATCTTCGAAGGCAACGACCTCGACCTGGGCGAGCTGAGCCAGGGCTGGGACGGCACCTACCGCGGCGACCGGGTGAGCAACGGGGTGTTCACCTGGTATGCCTTAGTGCGGTTTGTGGACGGGGTGGATATTCAGTACGAGGGCGACGTGACGGTGGTGCGTTGACCACAGAGTTTTTTTGACCACATAAGGACACATGAAGGGCACATAAAGAAAAATGGTAGGGATGCTCTCTTGCAATTTTGACAGCAGCCATTTGTGGTGCCAAAACATCACCGAGAGTCCTACTACCCTTTATCTTTTTTTGACCATCATGAGTGCTTATGTGGTCAAAAAAACTATGTGG
>JBGAJY010000319.1:0-3038 GCA_044224705.1 Saprospiraceae bacterium | reverse complement strand
CTTCTGGAATGCCGGCACAGATGAACTGCACATCAGCGGCTGGATCGACCCGGCCGACAACCTGGTTTTCTTTCTCTCTACCCTGTATGACGCCCTGAACCGCGGTACCAACCAACGCCCCGAACTGTTCGACAGCGCTTACCTCATGCGCCGCTACCGCAGGGAATACGACCTGCCTGAATTGCCCGGATTTGTTAAACATGTGATCACGCCGCTGGTATTCCTGACCGGCAAGACACTGGGCAAATACCGCAAATTCGATAACGCCCCACAACCGCTTTGAGCCATGCCACGTACCATCCAAAACGCCGCCACCGGCGAAGCCATCACCTTTCTCCTCGGCGCTGCCGAAACCGGAGGCGCTTACACCGAAAGCATCGTTACGCTGCCGCCCAGTGGAGATGGCCCGCCACTGCACGTGCACCCCTATCAGGAGGAATACTTCGAAGCACTGGAAGGCAGCCTGGGACTGACGGTGGGCGAACGCCAAATTATCCTGCAGCCCGGGCAGTCCTTCACGGTGCCCGCCGGCGTTGCGCACAACTGCTTTGCAGTGCGGGGCGCGACGGTGAGGTGCCGGGCCATCTGGAAGCCTTCGCTGCACATTGAATACCTGCTGTCAGAAATTTTCAGCTCGGCCAACCGCCGGAAATCCAGAAACCCATCGGCCTTCGACGCGGCTTTTGTGCTGCACCAGCTGCGGGGAGAATATTTCCTGGCCGGGAAAATACCCGCCTGGCTCCAGCGCGCATTGTTCGCCCTGTTTGCCTTTTTCGGGAAAACGTTCGGGCTGGTCCGCTCTGCCAGAATCCATTGACAATCAATTCACTTGACCAACAAAATTCAATTAAAACTTCACTCAAAATTTTCCAAATCATGTCCAAGTTCTTTCAATTCTCCCTCCTGCTGCTCTGCTGCACCTTCACCCTGAACCTCCGCGCCCAAACCGCCGCTGACGAAGCCGGTATTCGCAAAATGTGGGACGCCGTCTGGCAAGCCTATGCCGACGGCGACGAAGCCAAAATGTGGTCGTTCTACGCCGACAACGCCTGCGAAATCTACCCCGACGGCAGCAGCCTTTGTGGCAAAAAAGCCCTCCGCGAAGGGTACGAACAGTTCAAAACCATGCTCGAAGGCAAACCCAGCTGGACGTACACGACACCCACGGTGCAGTTCGTCAGCCCCGATGTCGTCATGTTGTTGTCCGACGTGACCGCCGACATGAAACTGAAAGGCGGTCAGCAGATCGGCGGCAAAACGAAGTTCATGGCGCTCCTGCACAAGGTGAACGGCCAATGGCTCATCGTGTTCGACAGCCAAACCCCCGTCCTTCCGCCTCCCGGCAACTAAATCCGTTCTATCGTTTCCGGCCGCAAGGCCATCTGAACCCGTGGGTGTGCCGCATTCCTTCCGTTGCACACCCACCCCTTTCCTCCAAATAAAAACAACCCTTTACAGTAAAATCATGGAAAACACCTCACAAGCGGCCATGCCCCACGGTTCGCCCCTCCGCTCTGGCCTCCCCAAAACCCTGCGCCAACGCTTCCGCGCGCTGCAAACAACCCTCCCATCCCTGCGCGATTCCGACACTCCTGAAACCCTGCCCGTGTTCGGGATCGGAGCCTGGCCGGATGCCTGGTATTTCTCCTATTCGGCGAACTAATTTATTCACGATCACAAACTTATATCACATGAAGACTTTCCTTTCCCTGCTCTTGCTCGCTCTTGGAAGTATGACGCAAGCACAAACCTTCACCGTGGTGGCCGACAGCCTGCGGCTGCCGAACGGCCTGGAAGTGGATGCCCAGGGACGTCTCTGGGTCGTCGAATCCGGCTATGGTTTTGACGACGGCGCAGTGTCCATCGTGCAGCCCGACGGTTCCCTGTTGCCCGTACTCGCCGGCCTGCCTTCTTTTTTTGATACCATGACCCAGGAAAACGTGGGCCCCTGGCATACGCTTCTGTTGCCCAATAACAAAGTGGCCGTGTCGATGGCCGCCATCGGCCAGGTCATGACCTTTGATTTGAACGGCTTTACCCCGGGGGTGACGCCTCCGATGACCGCCGCCAGCAGCACCAGTTCGCTCGACGTGTACGGCTACGCTATGGGCCAGGGTTTCCTCGAAAGCGACCCTTACACCATGGCGACCGATGCCAACGGCGACCTTTTCATCGCCGATGCCGCGGCAAACGCTGTGTTCAAAGCCAATTCAGCGGGGCAACTGTCGGTTTTTGCCACGTTCCCGCCCTTTCCCAATCCTTTCCCCTTTGGTCCGCCGATGATCGATGCGGTGCCCACCCGGATCGTGGACAAGCCCGGCGGCGGATTTTACGTTTGCCAGCTCACGGGCTTTCCTTTCCCCGACAGCGCCGCTTCGGTGTTTTCGGTGGATGCCAACGGCGGCATTACGCCTTATGCCACCGGCCTGACCTTGCTGACCGACATGAAACTCGATGCCGGCACGGGCGACCTGTATGTGTTGCAGATCGGAAAATTCGACCTGTCGATTTTCAATTTTGCCCCGAATTCCGCAAAGGTGTACCGACTGCACCCCGGCGGTTCCCGTGAAGTGGTGGCCGAAAATTTTGACGTCGCACCGGGCATGACCCTCGACGGCCACGGCAACCTGTACGTCACCGAACTGGCCAGCGGCCGAATCCTGCGGATGGACGGCGTGGCCACGGCAACGCAGCAGCCGGCGAGTGATCTGTCGGGATTCAGCCTGTCGCCCAATCCCGCTTCGGACCGGGTGCAAATCGATTTTTCACTGACGGAAAAAACACCGGTCGCCGTACGCATTCTGGATGCCTCGGGCCGGCTGGTTTTCAGCCAAAATCTGGGCGCCTTGGAGCCCGGCGCGCACCAGACAAGCTGGCTGGCTGGCACTCAGCACGCGGGTTTGTACTGGGTGGATATTCAGACGAATGCGGGGACAAAAACGAGGAAGCTGGTTGTTCGGTGAGCGCTTTTAAGATAAGAAACATGACTCATCCCGAATTTTTAGGAGTTTCTTTTGAAATAAGATACCTGAGACCTG
>JBGAJY010000063.1:0-24670 GCA_044224705.1 Saprospiraceae bacterium | reverse complement strand
CTTGCGTATGCGCAGGACTACATTTGCCTTTTTACCACAAATTCGCATGATCGAGGGTTGCCACCAGCATATCTGTGCCCAGGTCGTCCCCTTCCCCAAAAAAAATCGAAAATCAAATTTCATGTAATCTGATATCGTATATCGAACAAAAAAGCCCCCCTCCAGCAATTTCGCGGAGCGAGGGCCATCCCAAAAACCGATTACATTCTTTATCGCGACAAAACGACGCGAGTAGCCTCAGGCGGAGGCGGCCGTCGTTTTGGGGAAATATCACATTAAAAAGTGGTGCAAATTCCCGCCGATAGTTGGACAGTTGGAGAGGAGGGAAGGCAGGCTGTCCGCGGGAAGGAAATTGCGAAAATGTTGAGGGATTATAATTTGCTGGTTCTGTTACTCGATTATTGAGGACAAAAGTAGGGCAAGCGGCCTTGCTTGAAATACCCGGCTTGGGGTAATTCTTGTCAAAACAAGAAAGAAATAACAGCCGCCCGGCTTACCTAATTGATTTCCAAAGATTTATTCAATTCGTTAAAACGTTGATCGATCACCTCGTAGTGCGCTTCGAAGTGTGCGATCTGTTCCTGCTCATTGGCCAGCAGCGCGTCGAGTTCGTTGAAATTGGCGCCGATGCGGCTCTTAATCGTTCGCACATAGCCTTTTAACTTGGTGTCCAGCGCTTCGGCCATCCTTTCGCGGCCCCGCGCAATTTCTGCCTCGAAGCCCTGGGTGATCTTGCGGCGCTGCAAGCCGGCAGTGATACCCGCAAACAACAGTCCCACAGCCGTCAGCATTCCCCCTGTGATGTCGAACACCGCCGTTTTGGTGACGCCCGCCAGGATAAGGCCCACGATCGCTACGCCGCTGCCGGCGGCGATATTGGGTGAAACGCTGGTGTTGTCGGGGAAAAGCCGCTCGTCGGCGAAGCTCTCCGAGCGCGACATGAAGCGCGCGAAAGCTTCCTGCAATTCCTTCATCACGGCTGCCCGTTTGTCCGAAATATCTTCAAAAATGTAGGAATCGCTTTTTATCACCGTGCTGCTGTTGCGGATTTTGAGGTCGATCATTTTGGCCATTTGCTGTACGGAATCAGCCAGATCGATCACACCGTCGCTCAGTTTGGCGCGCAGTTCGGCGTTGAGGTTGGTCTCCAGTTTTTTGGCCAGCTCGTCCAGCCAGTCTTTGATGGAGGCTTGTTTGGAGAACAGTCCGAGTACCGAGCGTTTGAGCAGGGAAGGGAACGACAGGCCGTTTTCCAGTTCACGGGCGGTATTTTTGGTAATACGATCGTAGCCGTTGAGCAGGTTTTCGATCAGAATATCGCTTTGGTGGTTGGATTTTTTCTCCTGATTGTCCAGCGTTTGGTGAATGTCACCCTGAAAGCTCAGGTCGGTCCGGTATTGTTCCGTACGGATGTTCAGGCCTTCGCGTATCCGCATGAGGATTTGGCGCGAAGTGTCGATGTTATTCTGAAGTTTCAGTGCTGCGCCACGGCCGCCGGTCACGTGGGTCCGGATGTAGGCACTGACGGCGAAAATGACGGGTTGCGCGAGTCCTTTTTTCTGGGAAAAATCGAATAGTCCACGTTCGTTCACCGCGAGATCATCCGGAGAAAGCAGGTCTTTTTGCTGCAAAACGAAGATGATCTTCTTATGCCAGTCGGCGTGGATGAAATCGAAGAAGTCCCAGGCCGACTGCCGGTAGGGGTTTTTGGCTTCAAAAACAAAAATGACGAGGTCGCTGGCCGGGATGAACCGCTCTGTGATTTCCTGGTGTTTTTCGACGATGGAATTAGTGCCTGGCGTATCCACAATAGCGATGTCGCGCAAAATATCGACAGGAAGGAGCACCTTTTTGAGATAAGGATTCACGATGATAACTTCCTCCTTTTCACCGTATAAAATCTGCTGAATGGTGTCAGTCAGGGGTTGCGGAGCAACAGGACAAACCTCCCGGCCGGCGTCGAGCAGGGCGTTGATAAAACTGCTTTTACCTGCTTTTACTTCGCCGACGACGACGAACATATAAGGCTCCGTCATGCGCAGCCGCAGTTCGCCGACCATGGCGGCGAGTTCGGCGTGTCCGATCTCCTGGGTGAGTGTTTGCAGGTCTTTTACCGCTTCTTCCACCTGAGCGCGGAGGGCAAGCGTGCGTTGGTTGAGCATCATACTCCTGGGAATTGGTTGCGTCAAAACTAAGGCGCAAGGACTGATTTTTCCAGAATTTCTCCGCTTCGGTTGCCGCAACAAAACAACAGGTCGAGCGTGGACAGATTGGGTAAAAAGCCGGTTTTTTCAGCAAAAACCTGCGGATATGGCGCTGGATGAAACCACGCGGGCCACTGGTTATCATTGGACTGAACTGTTTTTGCAAAGTCGTCACCCATCGGCCTGGCGTATTGTTCGCTGAGGGTGACCTCTCCCGGGCAGGCCATGGCGGTCTTTAACCACAAGAGAAGTTCAAAATTGAAATCAAACAGAAAAACCGGTTTTTTTTCGAAAAACGGCGCCAGCCCGTCGGTGAAATGCTCCCAATACGGCGCATTGCCATAGGCTGTCCGGATGCTTCGCCAGTGCTGCCTTTGCCAGGGTTCGTCGTAGGCAATGCGTACCTCGCGAATGGGCTGTTGCTGATTTTTGCCTTTGACCAAAGGGATGCTGAGTCGCTGGGGCCCATCGGGGCTGGCGATGTAACACCGGTTGCGCAGACTGCCTTTTTGGAAATGCTCATGAGCTTCCACGGTCAATTTTTCGTAGCGCCAAAGCAAGGCGAACCACAAAACCGGCGGGCAGTACGGAAGCGAAACGGTAGGCGTCATAGGGATTGATCAGGAAACGGGACGCACGCGGAAGCCCGCTTTTTTCAACAATCGAAGCATGCCTTTTTCCCCGGCAAGGTGTCCGGCGCCGACGGCACAAAACAGCGAACGTTCCCGGGCGATTTCGCTGAAACGCTTGGCCATCAGGATATTACGGCCATACAGTAATTTGTCGCGAAGGCCTTTGGCGTCCTTTTTTGCAGATTGGTACAGTTGTTTGATCTCGCCTTTTTCGTACAAGGCCAGGATTTTGCGCAGCCGGCGTTTTTGGCGGCCGTAATTTTTCAAGAGCCAGCCGAGATTTTTGGCGTGTACTTCGAACGGGATGCTGCGCAGGATCTCAATTTGTTCTGCAAAGGTTTCGACGCCGGTGGTCGGCTTGCCGAGCGACCGGGCATATTGCCACAGCGTTTCGTCGAGCGAAGCCGGTGCGCTGTCGTCCATCAGTGCGCCTGTGAGCGCTGAAGACACAGTCATGGGATGCTGGTGGCGGAACACTTCAGCCGGGATGCCGAGCTTTTTCCGGGCGTAGCGATCCAGGTTTTTCCAGGCGCCGCGGCCCAGCAAAACTTCAAGGTCCAGGCCTTCGGGCATCACCAGCACGGCGGCGATGGCGCTTTGGTCCGTATCGGAAAAGTCAAATTCTGTGGCAAAAATCTCGCAGGCACCGATGCAGCGCTGTGCATTTTCGAGCCAGGTGAAAGCGCTCGTTTCGCGCACGTGCATCGTGCCGAAGAGCCAGGAATCGGGTCCGCCGGATTTGGGCGTGAGTCGCCAGAGCAGGGAATTTTTCAAAATATATGGTCAGGTTCTGTATGGCCGAAAGTGCGGGTTTTCCCACAGATTCTGCCAAAAAACAAGGGTGGGGCAGGGGAGATCCTGAAAATCAATTTATTGGCTGATTTTTCTAACGAGCAGGGGCCCTCGCAGGATGCCCAGTTTTTTCATTGTTTTTTCGTAGCCGTCGGCTTTTTGCCGGGCGGCAGCCTCGGTTTTTTGCGGGACGCCGAGCCATACGAGGTAGCCGCTTTTGCCATTGTCGACACAGGTGCGGGGCGCTCGGGCGCAGGTAATGCCTGCTTTTTTCAAGGCTGCCAGCCGTTCGTCGGCAAATCCCTGGGAGGAGAAAACATTGTCCTGGACGAACCAGCCCTCATAAAGTCGGGCGCAGGGATCGGCTACTGGTTTGGGGGAAGGCAATTTTGGCGCTTTTTGCGGTGCGGCGGTTTTTTTATCTGTGGACAGGTTGATGGTCGGCGTATTGTCTTCCTCTGCTGCGCCCGACAAATTGATGGACTGGACCTCCTCTTCCTCTTTCTTCGGAGTGGCTGCAAGGCGCTTGACAGGCTCGTCGGTGGTCCGCGACGGCGTGCCAAAGGGCGGTTCAGGGTATTGCTTGGGTATCCCGTTACGGTCGATACTGACGTACGGCACGGGCTCATCGCGCTGGTCGAGGGAATAATTCTGATCCTCCGGATTACCGGTGAGCAGGTCGCTTCGGTAATTCTTTACTTCTCCATAGCGACTGTCTTCCGTGAAATTCAAGACCCGGTAACCCAGCAGGCCGATGATGGTCAGTGAAAAGCCCAGCATCCATTTTTGCACGGTATTCGCGCTCATGAACCGGTCGAAAACCGCCGTGGGTTTTTCTGCCGGACTGCCGGCAATGCGCCAAATTCCTTGTTTGACAGGTTGAATGACAAACCGTTGAATCGGTCGCCAGATTTGGTTCCAAAGGATGTGGATTGCATCGGGGGCCTTCGGCCGGTTGGCCGATAAGGTGTTGATGTTTTTAGAAAGAGCCTGGTAAAAGGCGGTACGCGTGACCCACTGGGTCATTTTCCGGTCTTTGCCGTAAATGCCGATCCGCGACGGCGTGGCCAGCGGGCGCACCTGGCCATCCATCGACACCAGCGCCAGACCGAAACCGTTGTACACGCACTGCTCTTTCAATTCGACGAGGTAAGGATCGATGGGCGAAGGAAAAACATCGTCGCCGAGCGCAACCCATTGCTCATCGGCGAAATAGCGTTTGAACTGCTCGATAGCGTAGATGTAACGGTACTTTTTCCACTTGCGCATCAGGAAAAACCAACCCAGAAAGCCGATAATGGACAGTCCGATCAGTAGTCCGGCATTGCCGTTCCACTGTAAATTGACCAGCCATCGAAACCGGACGACGTACGAAACACTATACATTACTGCTGCCGAAAAAACGCCGAATGCGGCGCAATCCCAGAGAAAATAAGGGACGTTCTGGCTGAATTTGACTTCGCCAGCCTTGTCCAGCGAAGTGGCTTCGTAGGTACAGGTAAACACCGAGCCGTCCTCTTTGGTGAATTGCACCATGCCGTCGGCCACCCAGCCTTCAGTGCTCACATTGTCCAGTTCCGCGGTGATGGTTTCGGGCCGATACTCGTAACGAAACTTGTAGAATTGTTTCAAAAACGGCAAAAAAGCCCGTTTAATCGCATCCTCCGTCAGGACGGAAGCGGGCGGCGGCACATACGGACCGAGCGGAAGATGCGATTGCGGGACAGTGTCCATTCAGACTTTTTTATTCATTTGATCGGCGGCGCGGGCGTCGTCGCTCTGCCGCAGAAGCAGAATTTGGATGTAGCCGCGGGCTTTTTTGTTGCCATAGTTTTGCCACGAAATTTTGGCCCATTCGAGTGCAAGGTCGACGTTCCCCTGCATTTCCGCAGCGACGGCCATATTGTAGGCGGCGCGGCCGGCTGCTTTGGGGTTGCGGTAACCTTTGGCGTGCGCTTCGACGGCTTTCCATTCGGCTGCGGCCTGATCCCAGTCGTGGCTTTGTGCAAACCGCGCGGCATTTTTCATCTGACCCTTGTAGCCTTTGGCTTTGCCGTAGTACTGACGCTGCACCTGGACGTAGGTCGGAGCGATTCGCATGCCGTATTCCTGCCCGCAAATGAAGGCAATTCTGCGGGAAACCTTTGCCGGAGAGGGCAGGTTGTTTATGGCGGCGCGCTCGGTGTCTCCGCTGCCGGTATCGCTGGCATCGTCGTCAGTGACGTATTCGTCGAGGATGGCGTGGGTTTTTGGATCGTACATGCGCCATCCGGTGCGAACGCTGGTGCTCATACGGGAATTCCAACGGACCGTCGTGGTCACATTGCCCTTTTTATCCTTTGAGCGGGTGGTTTCCCTTTTTGTCTGAACGTTGTTATCGGTGTCGAAAGACTCGATCGTGACCACTGCATCGGTCTGATAATCAGCGCAAATGCGTTCCACTTCCGACCAATCCAGCGGGGCGGGGAGATTGACGCCCGCCCGGCTGCCCTCCATTTCGATGCCGGTATTGATGACTTTGAAACGAGGCGTGCGCTGCAGGGCATCGGTCAGTCCGGCCACGGCCTGTTGGCGGCTGGCGCGGTCCTGGCCGATACTTTCACCGGTAAAAGCGCCTTCCAGCACATTGAGCCAGCCATTGGAGGGCTTACTGCGGTCCACGACGGCGACTTTCGCAATATGTTCGGGCAATTTGAATTTGGCGGGCTGCAGCACGGTCATGCTGGCGGTGCGCATACAAGAGGACAAGAATAACACAGCGCTCAGGGCAAGGAATCCCAGGAAGAGTTGTTTTTTCAAAAGGCGTTGGGCCGACATAACAATTTGATTTTTAGAATTTTGTGACAAAGAAAAAATAGCCCCAAAATTCGTGGAATTTTCCCGAAAACCTTGAACCAAACTGGCGGCGGGCCATTTAGGGAAGGTGACCACCAGACAACGGCATACGACCACATGCTTTCCCTAAACGTTACGCGCTTTAACTACATCTTAACCGGTGCCGGTCTGGCTGGCCTTAGCCTTGCTGTGGAACTGTCCAAACGGCCGTTTTTTCAGGGCAAACATATACTCCTGCTCGACCGCGAAGAGAAGACCCGCAACGACCGCACCTGGTGTTTCTGGGCGACCGAACAGGAGCCCTTGCCGCCGGTGGTTTTTCGACGTTGGGAACAATGTCATTTCCGGAGCCACAGTTTTGAGGCCGAACTTGATTTTTTGCCGTATCGCTACCACATGATCCGAGGAATGGATTTTTACGCGTGGGCTAAAAATGTACTTCGTGATTGCCCCAATATTACATGGCAAACCGCTGATATACAATCCATTGACCACACAAACGGCATGGTGAAAACCTCCGCAGGCGATTTTCAGAGCGAGCTGATTTTCAACAGCGCTTTTATCAGGAACCCCGTGATGCCGCTGGATTCGCGATTGTTCAAAATGCCGTTTTCCAGGCAAGGTGAAACGCCCGACAGCACTGCTAAGCGTATTTTTTTGCTTCAGCATTTTAAAGGCTGGGTTGTGGAAACGGGAGAGGATGCCTTTGACCCGGAGCGGCCGGTATTCATGGATTTCCGGATTGAGCAGCACGGTGAAACGCGCTTCGTTTACGTGCTCCCTTTTTCTGCCAGGAAAGCTTTGGTCGAATTCACAGTGTTTTCACCGTCACTTTTACCTTCGGAAACTTACGATCTGGAATTGCAGGGCTATCTGAATAAGTACTTGAACATCAAAAATTTCAGCATAGAAGAGGAGGAGTTTGGCATTATTCCGATGACCGATTTGCCCTTTCCGGTCACTATGGAAGGCCGGACAATTCACATTGGCACAGCCGGTGGTTTTGTGAAGGCATCCAGCGGCTACGCTTTTTTGCGGACGCAGCGTCGCATCCGGGCTTTCGTGGATGCCTGGGAAAAAACCGGCGAGCCCGATCCCGGGGTCATGCAGTCACGCCTCAGGTTCCGCATTCTCGACAGCATTTTTTTACGGGTGCTGGCCGACCGCGGCGAACTGGGTGAGGAGGTTTTTTTACGATTATTCAAAAAACTTCCGGCCGCCACCGTGCTCCGATTCCTCGACGAGGATGCTACATTTACGGATATATTGAAAGTCATCGGCGCCCCGCCAACACTTCCGTTTCTGCGGGCAGCGCTTCGGCAATTCCCGCGTTTTTTACAGCTGTAACATGGCTAAAACTCAAAGCTCCGGTACGGAAAAATGCCTGCGCGCAGGTGTCACAGGCGGCATTGGCAGCGGGAAAAGCACGGTTTGCGCCATTTTTTCCACGCTCGGTATCCCTGTTTATGCCGCGGATGATTGGGCGAAATGGCTGATTCAGCACGATGAAACCGTTCGCCAGGGCATTCTGCAACTTTTTGGGCCGGCCGCTTATGACGCATCGGGGCAATACAACCGGCAATTTGTCGCCCAGATCGTTTTTTCACAAGCCGATAAACTCGCTGCACTGAATGCACTGGTACACCCGGCGGTGGAGCGGCACAGTCTGGCCTGGCACCACGAAAAGGCCTCCACCGGCGTGCCCTATACCTTACGGGAAGCCGCCTTGCTGATCGAGAGCGGCAGCTATCTTTTTCTCGATGCGCTCATTGTTATCACAGCGCCGGAAGCCATTCGTATTCAACGTGTTGTGGATCGAGATGGGTTGTCGGCCGAAGCCGTTCAAGCCCGTATCCGCCGGCAGCTTCCGGATGAGGAAAAGCTCCGGCACGCTGATTATGTCATCCTGAACGACGGTGAACACCCGCTCATTCCCCAGGTCATCGCGGTCCACAAGGCCCTCCTGGAGCGCCGCAAGTCGACCGAAGGGGAAAATTAGTTTTTAACGATATTTTGAATAAATGTTTTGCAGAGCAGGGGGAAGTATCCTACATTTGCAGCCCGAATTTGGCAATTTATCCTTTCGTAAAAATTTTTAGTACCACACAGATATGAAAAAAGACATCCATCCGGCCAACTACCGCCTCGTGGTGTTCAAAGACATTTCGACCGATGAGGCTTTCCTGGGCAAGTCCTGCGCCCCCACGAAAGACACCATGGCTTGGGAAGACGGCAAGGAATATCCGCTTATCAAGATGGAAATTTCTGCGTACAGCCACCCGTTCTTCACCGGAAAAATGAAATTCGTTGACACGGCCGGCCGTATCGACAAGTTCAACAAGAAATTCGCCAACACCAAGTTTGCGAAATAAAGTTGTGCCAATTCCTGCCCTGGCGTCCCGTAAGGACCGCATTCTTCAGGGCATGCAAAAAAGTCCCGACAGCGCGCCATGCACTTTTGGGACTTTTTTATTGCTGTCATCAGGTTTTTGAAGACTTTTGGAGGATTGTAACACTCATCCAACCATCGAAATCAATTCCAAGTGCTGAACATTATTCTCTTCGATACTGATGCTCGTAACCACCTGATGCCCCTTACGGCCACCCGACCAATGGGTGAGTTGCGGCTGGGCATCCTGACGCTGCGCGAAAAATGGGAGCGCCAGCTGCGCGCCACGGCATCCTACATTACCCAGGAGTATTTGCAGGAAAAATACCCGATCCGCATCGAGGACGAGAACCTCATCATCAGCAGCGGCTATGTGCCTCATGAAGCCTTGTGCAGGCGGATCGAAGCGCTCGAAATGAATGAAGCCTTGCTCAATGAGGGCGAACTTATTGCCGCGCGGCTCGACGAAGGCCAGTTTGAACACCTGATCGAAGACGAGGAAGTGCGCGAATTGCAAGGTATCCAGCTGAGTAAGGATATTGCGCTGACCCCCATCGACCGGCTCTGGAAACTTACCCGGCTGAACGGCGAAGCCATCGCCTCCGATTTTGCCCTGCTCACAAAAGGCAAACACTCGCAGCCTGTTTCCCCGACCAACCGTGTACTGGGGCCCGAAGACCAGGTCTTTATCGAGTCGAATGCCCGGGTGGAATGCTGCATTTTGAACACCGAGAACGGCCCGATTTACATCGGAGAAGGCGCTCAGGTAATGGAAGGCAGCATTTTGCGCGGCCCGATTTCCATTGGCAACCAAGCTATTGTAAAAATGGGCGCCAAAATTTATGGACCTACCACCATCGGACCCGGCTGCCGGGTAGGTGGCGAGATCGCCCGTTCTATTTTGCAGGCCAATTCGAACAAAGCCCACGACGGCTACCTCGGCGACTCCGTGCTCGGCGAATGGTGCAACCTCGGCGCCGATACGAACACCTCCAACCTGAAAAACAACTACGGCGACATCAAACTGTGGGACTACGTGGACGACCGCTTTATGCCGACCGGACAACAGTTTTGCGGTCTGTTTATGGGCGATCACGCCAAATGCGGGATCAATACTATGTTCAATACCGGCACGGTGGTCGGCGCCTTCGCCAATGTGTTCGGCGCCGGCTATCCTCGGAATTTTATCCCTGATTTTGCCTGGGGCGGCGCAGAGGGTGGCTACCGGACCTACAAATTTGCCGATGCCTGCGAAACCGCTGAACGTGTCATGGCCCGCCGGGGCATAACCTTTACCGAACTTGACAAGGCTATTCTTTTTCACATCTACGATCGCACTGCCAAGTACCGCGCTTGGGAGAAATGATTTCTTAAGGGTTGATGCGGGTTGATGAAGGTTTATTGTGTTTATGAAAAGGTGGATTTAATCCTCCCAACTTTGTCAACCAGCATAAACTTTATAAACCCTATAAACCTTTATAAACCCTCTTCATGGCAAAAGAAAGTCTGAAATACGATCTCCGCGGAGTCTCGGCATCTAAAGACGAGGTGCACGCCGCCATCAAACACTTGGACAAAGGCTTGTATCCCAATGCTTTCTGTAAAATTTTGCCCGACATAGCAGCCGGCAGTGAGCGACACTGCAACCTCCTGCATGCGGATACGGCCGGTACCAAAACCAGTCTGGCTTACCTTTACTGGCGCGAAACCGGAGATCTGTCCGTATGGGCGGGCGTGGCACAGGACGCCATCGTCATGAACCTCGACGACATGGCCTGCGTGGGCTGTTTGCAGGACATCGTGCTGTCCAGCACCATCGGCCGGAACAAAACGCTGATCCCGGGCGAAGTTATCGCGGCAGTGATACGCGGCACTTCGGACTTTATAGAAAAAATGAACGACCACGGCGTCAGGCTCCACTTAGCCGGCGGCGAAACGGCCGACGTGGGCGACATTGTGCGCACCATCGACGTTGGATTTACCGCTTTTGCACGGATGAAACGCAAAGACGTGCTGGTCAATGCCATCCGCCCGGGCGATGTCGTGGTCGGCCTGGCTTCCTTCGGACAGGCTGTATACGAAGACGAATACAACGGCGGTATGGGCAGCAATGGCCTCACCGCAGCGCGCCACGACGTGCTGTCGCATGAATACGCCCAGAAATACCCCGAGTCCTTCGACCCGAAACTGCCTGATTCGGTAGTCTACACCGGCAACCACAGCCTGACGGAAGCCATCGATATTCCGACTACCGAGGGCCATCATAAGGCAACCATTCGGATCCCCACCGGTAAACTGATCCTGTCGCCCACGCGAACCTACCTGCCTATTTTGCAGGAGGTTTTTGCTCAATACCGGCGCCAGCTGCATGGGGTGATCCATTGCACGGGCGGCGGGCAAACCAAGGTGCTGAAATTTGCACCCGGCGTCCATGTCATCAAAGACGGGCTTTTTGAACTGCCGCCCTTGTTCCAACTGATTCAGGAAAGCAGCGGAACCGCCTGGCGCGAGATGTACCAGGTGTTCAACATGGGCCATCGCATGGAACTCTACGTCGCTCCGCGCTATGCTGACAAGATCATCGGCATTGCCGAACGATTCGGCGTCGCCGCCAAGGTCATCGGCCGTGTGGAAGCGTCCGAACAGGCGCGGGTGACGGTGAAAAGCAAGTTTGGTGTTTTTGAATTCAACTGATCAAACATGACTACCCATTTTCTCGGACTGCGCACCGTCATTTATCCTGCGCCCCACCTGGACGCCGCCAAGGATTGGTATCGCCGCGCTCTTGGCCTCGAGCCATATTTTGACCAGCCGTTTTATGTCGGATTCAACGTGGGCGGGTATGAACTGGGCCTCGATCCGAATGCGCCTTCTGCCCCGGCCGATGGCGGCGGCCCCCTGGCTTACTGGGGCGTGAATGCCATCGATTCGGCGCTGGAACATTTGCTGGCTGCCGGTGCGAGTTTGCACAGTGCTGCCCAGGACGTTGGCGATGGGATACAGGTGGCTTCCGTTCGTGATCCTTTTGGCAATCTTCTGGGTCTCATCGAAAACCCGCATTTTCAAATTCCATCATTCATGCCTTGATATTCAATGAGAAAACTGCCCTTTTTCCTGATTTTTTCCTTTGTTGCCGTCTGTTTTTCCTCTTGCAAACAAGGCGATTTGTCCAAACAAATCGCTGCGATGGAACAGTCGTACGCCAAAACGCACAACAAGGCCACGGCTGATTCCTTGCTGCTTTTATATCGAGAAGCGGTCAAAAAACACCCGGAGGACCACGCCAACAACTTTCGTTACCTGATCAAAGGCGCCGATCTGGAGTTCTTCGTCGTGGAAGACGGACCTGCTGCCGTTCATTGGGCTGACGAGGCTTTGAAAAACCACGGCGACAAACAAAATCTGACAGATGCCATGGGTTTGTTCGCCAGAATCTGGAGCGCCCGCGACTACCACCGCCAGCCTGCCACACGATTCAAACCCGATGAAATTGACCTCGTTAAAGCATATTTGCTGAAAAACCAGCCATGGATCGATTCAAGTCTGCTGCGCCTCGACAAGGAAATGACCAATTCCAGCGGTGTTGTTGCCGACAAATCAAAGGCCGAAGCCTTTATCGAGACGGCAGAAGGATACGCATCGCTGATCAAGGATCAGAATCCGGATAAACACGCGGATCTGATCATGAAAGCCGCCGGCGTGGCCAAAAGTATGGGCAACCCGAACAAGGCCATTCAACTCTATTTTCAGATCGCGGAAAAAATGCCCGAACACCCCAAAGCGCCAACGGCTTTGTTCATGATGGGCTTTACTTATGATGACGATCTACATGATTTTGAAAAGGCGAAAGCTGTCTATGAAGATTTTTTGAAACGATACCCGGATGACCCCGATTACGCCGATGATGCCGAAATGTCACTTAAATTGCTCGGCAAATCGCCGGAAGAGGTGATTCAGCTGATCGAAAAAAAGAACGCCAACAAACCGTCCAAATAATGACTTTTCAGGCTGAATTTGCGGCTTTTGTCCGTTCTGCCTGGCCCGGAGGGCGCCTGCGCATTGCGCCGACGCCCTCCGGTTTTTTGCACCTCGGCAACGCCCTGAATTTTACGCTGAACTGGCTGGTGGCCAGGTCGGCTCCGGCGGGCCGCCTCTTGCTCCGTATCGACGACCTGGATGCCGACCGGAAAAGACCTGAATACATTCAGGATGTTTTTGACACGCTGCACTGGCTGGGCCTGGACTGGGATGAAGGACCGGTTTCGCCCGAAGATTTTGAGAAAAACTGGTCGCAATACAACCGTATTGAACTTTACCGCAATTTCCTGGACGAGTTGCGCCGCCGTGACCTGCTTTTTGCCTGCGGCAAATCCCGCCGCGATCTGGCGCCTTTTGGCGGCGCCTATCCACTCGAATTCCGGCGGCAAAATTTGTCCCTGGACGACCCTGATGTAGCCTGGCGCATCGCCACCCCGGAGGAATGCCCGCTCCCTGATTTTGTCGTCCGTCGTCGCGATGGTATTCCCGCGTATCAGGTTGCGAGTCTGGCCGACGATCTGCATTTTGGCATCACACATGTGGTGCGCGGTGAGGATCTTCGGGCTTCCACGGCAGCACAGCAGTTTCTGGCGACTTGTTTGGGCCGTAGCGATTTTCTGTCGGTCAGGGTGTTACACCACCCTTTGTTGACAAATGAGCGTGGAGAAAAACTTTCCAAATCTGCTGGGGCGAACTCGTTGCGTGCGCTCCGGGAGGCAGGGGAATCGCCGGGTTTTGTGTTCAGGGAGGTAACGAGGTTGCTGGATTTACCGGAGTATGAAAGCGCCCGGGAGTTGCTTGGCAGTTTGAAAAGGATGGGCAGGATTTAAAATGATCTGATTAAATCCCGCTGCCCTTTTCTAACTATTGAAAACCCTTTTGGAATTCTTCCACCTTGGCCGTCTTTTTGTTCCCTTCGGCCGTCAGCAGTTCAAGCATGGCTTTTGCGGATTTACCCACCTGGATGCTGCCGTATTGCCGGGCGGCGTAGTCCCATCCTTTTTTGAAATCTTCGGTTGGCTGATTGGTTTCGTAATCGAAAGCCGGGGTGTTGTTGGCGCCGTTGAAGAGGGCCTGGATGGTCCATTTTTGCGATTGTTGGGTCGTTTCGTTCAGTACGAAATAAGGGTGCGCAAGATTGAATTTTTCCCAGAAAGCGGCCCGGTCGGCCAGTTCTTCAATTGTGATCACGATACCGCCATCTTCAAAAGCCGTCTTGTCCTGCTCCAACCGGATTTGGTGCAGGTAGGATTTCATGGCTGGCGTCACGTTGGGAGAGAAGAAATTTTCAAAGTCGCGGAGGTCGGATGCGGCAAAAATCGAACCTTCGGCCATTTGCAAGCGGAAGCCATTGGCGGCTATTGATTGCGTAAGCGGGTACTTGCCGTTGTCGAATTTGTCTTCATAAATTGCTGTTTGGTCGGCTTCGGTCCACTGCATTTTTTCGGTTTCCTTGTAGAAGTACTCATTGTCCACTTCCATGCGGTGCAGGAAGTTGTCGAGCATGATGAACGCCGCGTCTGCCAGGGTGCCCTTGGCGTCGGCAAAATTCTCTTTGACGTAGTCCCAGGCCTTTTGCCCGCTGCTCATTTGCTTGGTGTTCAGGCTTTTAAGAAAGGTCGATAATTGGACCAGTTTGCCCAGATCGGGGCTGGTGGCACGCGAGCCCGCATACACGACCTGAACGGCGCCGCTGAACACCCAGCCGGTTTCTTCTTCCGGCGTAGTCGAAGTTACCTTGATAAAAGGCGCTGTGATGGGAATACCACGAATGGTGGCTTCTTCCTGATTGGGGGAGGTTTCACCAGCCCCCTGCACGATCTCGCCGCTTTTAAATTTCCCCACCACTTTGGACCCTTTTTGCGTCGGCTGGTCGCGAAGCAGAAGGTTGTCCACCGTGACGAGGTAGAGGTAAATTTCCGGTTTGGGCGAGGGCGGCGGCGTGGATTCGGCGATATCGGTCTGCACATCGGATTTCGTTTCCGATTTGTTCACATTGGAGGTGCAGGAAAAAACAACAAGGCCTGTTGACAGGATCAGGAGAGCAGCTTTGATCATTTTCATGGTAAAAACGGATTGAATTATTCGAAATAAACCCTGCGAAATTAGAAAAAAAGCCGGGCGCAAAGTCGCTTGAACTTTACGCCCGGCATGGAGGGACTACACTAACAACTTCTTAATCAAATCAATGCATAAACGCTGCCCGGCACGATAGTCAACAAAGCAATCAAAATAAGGCCGGCAAGCATGACCCAGCGGAATGCGGCCGGAACCGGCGCTGCGTATGCATTTTCTTCCCGCGAAAAGTACATCGCGATAATGACTTTGAAATAATAATAGATCGACACTGCCGAATTGATCACGGCCAGGACCACGAGCCAGGGGTATTTTTCAAAAGCGGCCGTAAACAAAAAGTATTTCCCGAAAAAACCTGCCGTCGGCGGAATACCCGCGAGCGAGAGCATCGCTATGGTCATCACCAGTGCCAAAAGCGGTTGTTTTTTGCTCAACCCATTGAAGGCGGCAAAGGAGCCGTCCTGGTTTTGCTCAGCCACGACCATGTAGGCGCCAAATGCGCAAATCGTGGCGATGGAGTAGGTGAGGGTATAAAACAGCAATGCGCCTCCGCTGCCGGCACTACCGATTGCAAGAATGCCCAGCAGCAAATACCCGGCGTGCGAGATGGACGAGTACGCCATCATCCGTTTGAAATCCGTCTGGAAAATGGCGGTCGTATTGGCCAGAAGCATAGTCAAGGCTGCGATGCTTGCCACGGCTGTGCTCCAAAAGCTTGCCGCATCGGCAAAAGCGCCAGAAAACAGCCGGTAAAACGCAGCGATACCCGCGGTTTTGACCACGGTGGCCATGAACGCAGTGATCAGGTTCGGGCTGCCCTGGTACACATCGGGCGCCCAGAAATGAAAGGGCACGGCCGAAATTTTAAAACTCAAGCCAATAAGGATCAGAAGAATGCCCACATTCAGCATGCCTGTCGACGGGTTTCCGCTGCTGATGGCCGAGGCGATGGAAACCAGGTCGAAACTGGCCGTGGCGCCATATACCAGCGCCATGCCGAACAAGAGGATCCCGGTCGCAAAAGAGCCCATCAGGAAGTATTTCAGGGCTGCTTCATTCGAGGCGAGGTCGTCGCGACGACTGCCGGCCAGCACGTACAAGGGAATCGAAAGGATCTCGATACCCAGGAATAACATGGTCAGGTTGTTGAACGAAAACATCACCAGCGCGCCGCAAAGGCTGAACAGGATGAGTCCCAGGTTGTCGCCAAGGGTGTCGTGAAGGGTTCGGAATCCCCAGCCGCTGAGTCCCAACAGAAGTACCACAGCCACCATTGCCACCACACCGAACGACAAAGCATATTGGTCGAACCGAAACATGCTGGCATAATAGCTGTTCCAGCCGCTGGTGTCGCCCTGGTTGAGTTCAAACACTGCGATACCCAGCGCAAGCAAAGTGCCCAGCAACGCAATGGGTTGTAGAGCCCCTTTTTTTCGGGACAAACCAGCGAAAAGCACGATGACTGCAGTGAGAAAAAGTATGAGTAGAGATTTCATGAATCAGCCTTGGCTTTTTGTTTTTCCTGGTAAAAATAGATGCCTGCCGTACAAATGAAAAAGAACACAGCCCCGGCAGATCGCCCCAGCCAGTTCATTTTCCTGTCAATTGCATAAGCCAAAAGAGAGGTAAAGGCGAAGAAAAATAGCGTAACCTTCAATGCCCGGAGCAGGATGTTGCGGTTCATTTTGACAGATGTTTAAATTTGAACGGCTCCTAAAATGCGGTTTACACTGCCATCGGTCACATTCAGAATGACCTGCGGGAAGAAGCCGAGCAAGAGCACCAGCCCGGCGATTGCGCCCAACACGATCCAATCCCTCATCTCCACGTCGGCAAAACGTTCCGTGCTGGCATTGGCCGGGCCAAACATGGCGAGACCGTAAGCGCGCAGCATGTACACCGCCCCGAAAATGATCGTAAAACCGGCTGCCAGGCCTGTCCACATATTGTATTTCCAAACGCCGTTGAGCAGGAGAAATTCACCGGGGAAACCGTTGGTCAGCGGTACGGCCACGGCCCCGAGCATGATGATCATGAAGAGCGCGGCCAGTTTGGGCGCCGATTTGGCAATGCCGCCCATGTCGCTGAGCGAACGGGTGTTGAGCCGGCGCTCGAGCAGATCGACCACGTAAAAAAGACCCACCACATTGATCCCGTGGTTGAGCATTTGCAGCACACCGCCTTGCATGCCGGTTTTGTTCCAGGCCAGTACTCCCGCTGCAATGAGTCCGACGTGGGCGATCGAAGAGTATGCAATGAGCCGTTTCAGGTCGCTTTGTTTGATGGCGATGATGCTGGCGTACACGATGCCGATCACGGCCAGAGACATGAAAATCGGCACCCAGATGTGCATGGCTTCCGGCGCCAGCGGGATCATCCAGCGGATGACGCCGTAGATGCCCATTTTCAGCATGATGCCGGAAAGAAGCATTGTACCGCCCGTTGGAGCGGTCACGTAAGTGTCGGGTTGCCAGGTATGGAAGGGGAACAGCGGCATTTTCACCGCGAAAGCCAGGAAAAAGCCGAGCATAACCCAGTGGGCCGTGTTTTCGGATAACTGCACCTGCACGAGATCGTTCCAGGCAAATGAATGATGGCCGTCAACATTTGTTTGCAGATACACTGCCAGCAGGGCCACCAGCATGAACAGCGACCCTATAAAGGTGTAAATGAAGAACTTCAAGGTCACCCGGATCCGGTCGTCGCCGCCCCAAATAGCGCAAATGAAGTAGATCGGGATCAGTGCCAGTTCATAAAAAATGTAAAACAGCAAGCCGTCCTCCGCCATAAAAACGCCGTTCAGGGCCCCGATCATGAGCAACACCAATCCGTAAAACCGCGCTTCGTTGCCAAAACTGCGGTTAAAACTGGTGAGCACGATCAGTGGCGCCAGCAGGTTGGTGAGCAGCACCAGCAGCAGGCTGATGCCATCCATGCTCAGGCTGAACGAAATGCCGGCCTGCGGTACCCAGGGCACGCTGAACACGTAGTTCGCAACAGCTGTGCTGTCAAATCCAACCCAGGCCAGGGCGGTAACACCCAGATTCGCCAGCGTCGCCGCCAGAGCGAGGAAGCGCACCGTGCTGCCGCGCAAGGCGAAAACGGCCAGGGAGGAGAGGATGGGGATGAGTATGAGTAGTAAAGACATAAAAGTCGGTTAGTCCAATTTTTGCAGAATGGTTTGGATTTGGGTTTTAAAAGAGGGCAAATCTTCTTTGATGGTTGACCAAATCAATTGAAGTGAAATGCCAAAATAATCGTGTATGATAATATTTCTCATGCCAATGATCTCTCGCCACGGGATGTCAGGTCTAGCTTTGTCCTCTTGGCTGTCGCTCATAAATCAAAACTTTGTCAGCCTCGATATAAGGCCGGATATAGGGAGAAAGGTCGTCTTCAGACAAAAAAACCACCTTTTTTTAGTTGTAGTCCAGCTTTGCCATTTTCCACTCTTTAAAGTTTTTACAAAAACACCGACAGCAGAATCAACACCGCCCCGGCCACCATGCCCAACAGGTAATATTCTATATTCCCGTTTTGCAGTCGCCGAAACTGCGCGCCGAGGGCCTGGATACCATTGCCCACGCCATTCACCGCGCCGTCGATGCCCCAGATGTCTACGTAATAATGGAAGATTTTGGACAGCCGTTCGAGCGGGCGAACAAAAAGCGCATCATATATCTCATCCACGTAAAACTTGTGGGCGAAGAGTTTGGTCAGGCCGGTTTGAGCGCTGTCGGCCACCGGCAAATTGCGGCGCATGGCGTAGAGGTAGTACGAGACCCCGATCACCACCAGCGCCAGGGAAGTCGTAAAAATCATCAGCGACCATTCGGTGCTTTCTTCCAGGTGGTGCATTTCACCGCCGTGCGGATTCACATTTTGCAAAACCGGTTCGTAAAAATGCGCCAGCCATTGCGCTCCACCCAGGTGCATAAAATGCGGCGTGTTCAAAAAACCGCCGGCCACTGAAAGAACCGCCAAAATCATCAACGGAACGGTCATCACGAGCGGGCTCTCATGCAAATGGTGTTTCTGTTCTTCCGTGCCGCGGAATTCGCCGAAGAAAGTGACGAACAGCAAACGGCACATGTAAATCGCGGTAAACAAACCGCCCAATCCTGCAAAACCCCACCACAGCCGGCCTCCGCCAGCCCAGGTGTTGGCAAAAATTTCATCTTTGGAGAAAAAACCGGCCATCAGCGGGAACCCTGCAATGGCAAAGGTGCCAATCAGAAAGACCCAGAAGGTGACGGGGAGTTTTTTGCGCAAACCGCCCATGTTGCGGATGTCCTGCTCGCCGCCCATCGCGTGGATTACCGAGCCGGCGCCGAGGAACAACAGGGCTTTGAAAAATGCGTGGGTCGTCACGTGAAACATGGCGCTGGTGTAAGCGCCCATGCCCAAAGCCACAAACATCAACCCGAGCTGTGAAACGGTTGAATATGCCAGTACTTTCTTGATGTCGTTCTGTCGCAAACCGATGAGCGCCGCGAAAATCGAAGTGACCAGGCCCACCAGCGCCACCAGGTGCAACGCATCAGGCGACAGTGAATACAAGACATTGCAGCGTGCCACGAGGTAAATACCCGCCGTCACCATCGTCGCTGCGTGGATGAGGGCCGACACGGGTGTCGGACCGGCCATGGCATCGGGCAGCCAGGTGAGCAGCGGAATTTGCGCGCTTTTGCCAATGGCGCCGATAAACAGCAGCAGGCAGATGGCCGTGATCGTAGTATCCCCGGGAGCAATATTTTTCGCTGCTGCGAACACATCCGCATAGGCAATACTGCCGAAAGTGTTGTAAATCAGGAAAATACCCAGCAGCAAGCCAAGGTCGCCGATGCGGTTCATAATGAACGCCTTGCGCGCGGCATGGCCGTATTCCCGGTTGTTGTACCAGAAACCGATGAGGAGGTAGGAGCAAAGCCCCACGCCTTCCCAGCCGAAGAACAGCATCAGGAAATTGTCGCCCATGCTCAGCAACAACATGCTGAAAATGAAGAGATTCAGATAAGCGAAAAATTTCCAGAAACCCTCGTCGTCGTGCATGTAGCCGATCGAATACACGTGGATCAGAAAGCCTACGCCGGTGACCACAAGCATCATCCAGACGGATAATTGGTCCACGAGGAAGGAAAAATCCACGTGCAGACTGTCGATCGACAGGAAATTGTACAGCACGCTGTGGACCGGACCTGTCGCGGAAACCTGGTTGAAACAGGCGACACTCAGCAGGAAGGAAACCAGCACCGTGCCGGAGCCGATGATGCCGACGGCCGTTTTGCCGAGTTGTCTTCCATACAATCCGTTGATGGCAAAGCCAATAAGGGGCAGGAAGGGAATGAGAGGTAGGAGTGATTGCATTGCAGTGTATTGTCGTCACCGGATTGGCGTTGCACTTTGCGTCTTCGCGCCTTTGCGGTTCATGATTTTTAGTTGCGTAATTTATCCAGCAGCGAAATATCCGTCGACTTGGTATTCCGGTAAATCATCACTAGGATGCCCAGCCCCACAGCCGCTTCCGCCGCTGCGACGACCATGATGAAAAATACCATAATCTGACCTTGAGCATCGCCCAGGTAGGTCGAAAATGCAGCCAGCAGGAGGTTCACCGCATTCAGCATGAGCTCGATGCACATGAGCACGACGATGGCATTGCGGCGCGTCAAAACACCGAATATACCGATGCAGAAGAGCACGGAGGACAGGTAGAGGTAGTATTCAATGGGTACGGAACGGATAACTTCAAGCATTCTTTCGGAATGATAAATGATGAACTATGAATGATGAATAAGTTGATGGAATGATGGGTATTAAAATTCATCATTCCTCATTTATCATTCATCATTAAGTTTTCAGGTCTTTTTTTCCAACCAAAACTGCCCCGACCATAGCGGCCAAAAACAGAATCCCGGCAATTTCAAAAGGCACTACAAAGTCCGTGAAAAGCACCTTGCCCAGGTTTTGCACCAATCCAACCTGCGGGTCGGGCTGATCCGGTCCGGCAATTTGCCCACTGCCGCGCAGCGCCCCGATCATCGTCACCATCAAACAACCCGCGGCTATGCCGCCGGCCAGCCGCCAGGCCGCAGATTTCTGCGGCTCGGTGTCGCGATTGAGGTTCAGGAGCATCAGCACGAAAAGGAAAAGCACCATGATGGCGCCAGCGTACACGATGATGTGTACCACTGCGAGAAACTGGGCATTGAGCAGCACATACTGCCCGGCAATGCTGAAAAACGTGAGGATCAGGTACAACACGCTGTGCACAGGGTTTTTCGAAAACACCATCAGCAGCGCGGTAAACACTGAAATGACCGCGAGGGTCAGAAATATGGCGAGTGTCATGCGTTGGTTAGTTCGTTTTTACAGGATTTCAGGATAGGATTGGATTAACATGATTTGGAGGGTGGCGAAAGAAAAATTTCAAACTTCGCCTCTGCCACCAGACCAGCAACTGCAACTGTTACTGTGCAGCCGTCGCCCATTTTTTCTCCTGAATATGTTTCTGGCGAACGCTCACGTCGATCCGTTTGTCGGGCTCGACGCCTTCCACCAGCAAGTCTTTTCCAAAAATGAATTCCTGCCGCACGTAATCGGCTTGCACGATACGGTCGGTCAGGAATATGGCTTCCTTCGGGCACGCTTCCTCACAAAGGCCGCAGAAAATGCAACGCAGCATGTTGATCTCGTACACGGCGGCGTATTTCTCTTCGCGGTACAGGCCTTCTTCGCCTTTTTGGCGCTCTGCTGCTACCATCGTAATGGCTTCGGCCGGACAAGCCACTGCGCACAGCCCGCAAGCGGTGCAGCGCTCGGCGCCGTTTTCGTCGCGTTTCAACACGTGCCAGCCGCGCCAAACGGGAGCAAAGGGGCGCTTCACGTCCGGGTACCGGATGGAATTCGAGCCTTTGAAAATGACCCTGATAAAGTGCTTCAGCGTCGTCCACATGCCTTTGAAGATCGCGATCAGGTAGATGCGCTCTCCCCAGGTCATTTTTTTGTTGACAACGTTTTTTGAGCGGTTGGTCAATGCTTGCATATCTTTCAATAAATTGAATATCAGTCTGTTATTTTCCAAAATACAACACGCCGGCGCCCGTCAGCACCATGTTCAGAATGGCCAGCGGAATGAGCGATTTCCAGCCCAGGTGCATCAGTTGGTCATAGCGGAAACGCGGCAAGGTCCAGCGGATCCACATGAAAACAAAGATGAAAAACACCACTTTGGCGAACAAAACGATGGGACCCATGAAGCCGCCCAGCCAGGCCGGATCCACGCCTGGGAAGTTGTAGCCCCCGAAAAATACCGTCGCCGTCACCGCACTGGAAATGAACATGTTGATGTATTCGGCAAAGAGGAAAAAGCCCAGTTTCATCGAGCTGTATTCCGTGTGGTAGCCTCCGATCAGCTCGGTTTCGCATTCGGCCATGTCGAACGGCGCGCGGTTGCATTCAGCCAGCGAACAAATGAAAAAGATCAGAAAGCCCAGCGGCTGGTACCAGATGTTCCAGGCAAAACCGGTTTGCTGCGCCGCCATTTCTTTCAGGCTAAGCGTGCCCGTCATCATCACCACTGCGATCACCGACAGGCCCATGGCCAATTCGTATGAGATCATCTGCGAACTCGCGCGGATGGCGCCGTAGAGCGAAAATTTGTTGTTTGAAGACCAGCCGCCGATCATGATGCCGTAAACGCCCAGCGAAGAAAGCCCGAGGATGTACAAAATGCCGATGTTCAGATCAGCCACCTGCAAAGAAACCGGATGACCAAAAAAGGTGAGCTCTGTGCCCCAGGGGATCACCGCACTGGTCATACACGCCACGAACATGAACGCTCCGGGCGCCAGGATATACAGCCAGCGCTCAGCCTCATTGGGTCGAAAATCTTCTTTGGTGAACATTTTCACCCCGTCCGCAATGGGCTGCAGGATGCCCCATGGGCCCGCCCGGTCGGGACCGAGACGATCCTGGAAAAATGCCGCGAACTTGCGCTCTCCATAGGTGGAGTAGGCCGCTACGCCCAGCGTTACAGCGAAAAGCACGCTGATCAGGATGATTTTTTCGACGATGAGGCCGGCAGAAAAAAGGAGTAAAACACTCATTTTGTATGTCTTAAGAAGCAGTGGTAGTCCGTTCTGAAATTAATTTTTCAAGGGTTTCAATAAAAATCCGCCCGTCTTTTAACTTATTAAACTCAACATCTTCCAGTCGGATCGATGCGGTATTGGTCTGAATTTCAATAACATAATATCCCAACAAGTTCGCAATGCCTGCCAGGATCAGCGCCAGCGGAACCAACAAACTTTTGAAAGAAAGTTGGCGCCCACCTTCGGCAGGAATCAGGAATACGAGCAAAGCGCCCAAACCAAAAAGGAAGCACAAAACAGCATACACGTATTTCCGTTTCAATTTATAGATGACAGATACGATGTCCTCCAGTTTCAGCACAGTCGGTTGGCCTTTGGCGTTTTTAATTTTTACCGTTTCAGCCGTGATGGAGCCGACTGAATTGGATAAAATCACTTTGTTGCGTCCGGCCATGGGTATCAAGGTGTTATACTAACGCACCGTTGCAGCGCCTTCGTAATGGTTCTGCGAAATCACCGAATGCCGGTCGATGTCGCGCGGACCTTCGATGATCCAATCCTGCGCGCCTTTTTTCTCAAAACGACAGGTATTGCAAATGAAATCGTGCACTTCGCCGTACCGGTCTTTGCGGGCAGTGACCCGGAAAATTTCCTTGCCGTACATCCACACCACAACTTTTCCGGAGCAGGTGGGGCAGTCGCGGTGGGCATCCATCGGGTTGAGGAACCACACGCGGCTTTTAAAACGGAAGGTGCGGTCGGTCAGGGCGCCTACCGGGCAAACGTCGATGACGTTGCCGGAGAAATCGTTTTCAATTGATTTTTCAATGTAGGTACTGATTTCGGCGTGGTCGCCGCGGCCGATGATGCCGTGTACGCGTCCGTCGGTCAGTTGCTGGGCCGTAAACACGCAGCGGAAGCACATGATGCAGCGCGTCATGTGCAGTTTGATGTACGGACCGATGTCGATCTTTTCGAAAGTGCGGCGCGTGAACTCGTAGCGCGTGCCTTCTGCGCCGTGCTCGAAGGCCAGGTTTTGCAGATCGCATTCCCCTGCCTGGTCGCAAATCGGGCAGTCGAGCGGGTGGTTAATGAGCAGGAATTCGACCACGCCGGCGCGGGCTTTGAGCACTTCTTCGCTGGTGATATTGGCCACTTCCATGCCGTCCATGACCGTGGTTTGGCAGGAGGCCACGAGTTTGGGCATGGGCCGCGGGTCTTTTTCGGAGCCTTTGGTCACTTTCACCAGGCAAGTGCGGCATTTGCCGCCCGAGCCTTTCAGCGTCGAGTAGTAGCACATGGCCGGCGGCACGATGTCGCCGCCGATCTGGCGGGCGGCATTGAGGATGGTGGTGCCGTCGGGGACTTCGACTTCGAAGTTGTCTATTTTTACTTTGGGCATAATCTTACCAAATTCGTTTTATCGGCTTGTCGGTCAGGTAGTTATCAAAAACTTCGTCTGTACCGATAATATCCATTTGTTCGGTAATCGCTTGGGCGATAAGCATTCGGTCGAATGGGTCACGGTGGTGAAAGGGTAGGGCGTTGATAGCAATTGTATGATTAAAATTTACAGATAAAATTTCAAACCCGTTTTTCTGCACCACATCC
>JBGAJY010000062.1:0-25487 GCA_044224705.1 Saprospiraceae bacterium | reverse complement strand
CGGCCGAAGGCCACTGCCGGAGTGTTTCCGTGCGGCGCTCGCCTGGCGCGACGAGGTGCTGAAACAGGCGGAAGGGCTGGGACCAGAGACTCATTGATGCGGTGATTTGGTGATGCGGTGATTTGGTGATGCGGTGATCTGAGTAAGCAATCTGGCCTATGGCTTGGCGCTATCGCGTAACCAAATAACCAAATCACCAATTATTCGCCTGTTCGATCCGCTCACGCGCCAGCGCCAGCGCCTGGGCCAGTTGTTCGTCTTCGGAGAGCAGGGTGTTATCGATCACGATGGCGTCGTCGGCCTGGCGCAGGGGGCTGTCGGCGCGGGAGGAATCGATGCGGTCGCGTTCGATGAGGTTTTTGCGGATATCCGCCCATTCGGCGTCGATGCCTTTGGCGGCGAGTTCGAGGTGGCGGCGACTGGTGCGTACGTCCACGTCGGCTGTGAGGAATATTTTGAGTTCGGCGTCGGGAAACACCACCGTGCCGATGTCGCGGCCGTCGGCCACAATGCCCCGGCGGCGGCCCATGGCCTGTTGTTGGCGCACCATGGCGCGGCGCACCATGGGGATGGCCGACACAGGGCTGACATGCTCACTGACCCTCAATTCGCGGATGTCGCGTTCCACATCCCGGTGGTTCAAAAAGGTGTGGTTTTGGCCGTCGATCCGTTCGAAGTGGATTTCAATTTCGCCCAAGGCCTTTTCCACTACCGACAAGTCGTTGTAATCCAGCGCATTGTTCAGCAAATACAGCGTCACTGCGCGGTACATGGCGCCGGAATCGAGGTAGGCATAATGCAGGGCTTTAGCCATTCCCTTTGCAAGGGTACTCTTGCCGCAGGACGAATGGCCGTCGATGGCGATAATGATTTTTTTCAAAACTGCGCGTCCGGTGTGGTTCGGCGCAAAGGTGCGGAAAATGTGAAACGTCCAAAGTGGGCGGAGAAAAAACGTTTCGCCAGATTAAGGAGATGTTTTAAAAACCTGGTTTCCTTCGCAGCAACCGGGGTGCCGAAACTTCCGGCCTATACTGCATGCTGTCCGTTTTGTTGTTTCTTTTTGGAGTGGTCACGCTCTTCCAGACGACGGTTTGGTGGACCGTTTATGGCAAAGGCTGGCCGACAGCTCCCTCGGGAAAGACGCCCTCCGGCCTCCCCTGCACAGTCCTGATTTGCGCGCGAAACGAGGCGGAGAATTTGCAGAATTACCTTCCGGCCGTGCTGGAACAAGGCTATCCGTCGTTTGAGGTACTGGTCGTGGATGATTCGTCGGAAGATGAAACGCCCGCCATACTGGCCATTTTTCAGAAAAAATACCCGCATTTGCGGGTGTTGCGGGTCGCTGAAAAAACCGCCCCAGGTAAAAAACAGGCGCTCGTAATGGGCCTTGCGGCAGCACGATACGACGTCATGGTGCTGACCGATGCCGATTGCCGGCCGGCCGGTCCCGGGTGGCTGGCAGCGATGACCAGCCCGTTCGACAACCCGCAAGTGGAAATCGTACTGGGTTACGCGCCTTTTTTTCCGGAAAAAAACGGGCTCAACCGCTGGGCCTGTTATGAAACGGCTTTCACGGCGGTCCAATACCTGTCGTTCGCAGGGGCCGGCATGCCCTACATGGGCGTGGGCCGCAACCTCGCCTGGCGCAAAAACCTGTTCGAACGCTCGGGCGGATTTTCGGCACATATCCACCTCGCTTCGGGCGACGATGATCTGCTGGTCAATGCGGCGGCAAAACGCGGCAACACAGCCGTTTGTCTTGATCCCGAGGCCTTTGTGTATTCAGCGGCAAAAACCAGTTGGACAAGCTGGTTTCGCCAAAAGCGCAGGCACCTCGGCGCGGGGCCCTTGTACCGTCCCTTGCACCGGGCGGTTTTAGGGGCCCTGGCGTTAACACATGTTTTGCACTACGGGTTGGCGGCCTTGCTTTTGGTACTGGGTTTTGGCACGAAATATGTGTTTTATGGTTGCCTTTTACGGGAAGGTTCCATTGCATTGATTTCTTTTTTCATCCTTCCCCGGTTGGGCGAACGACGGCTGGCGCCCTGGGTAGTACTGTTCGACGTCCTGATGGCCGCGTACTACGCCTTATTTGTGCCATTCGCGCTCATCCAACAAAAATTTAATCAACCATGGACATGATTTTTGCCCCCTCGGCGCCGGCTCACCTTTCGGCGCGCGCCCTTGATGACTACCGCTTGGTGCAGACCGCCATTTCAGGCTGCCAGCACGCCTACGCCGATTTGCTGAAACGCTACCGGCCGGCCGTGTACCACCTTATGTTTCAACGCACCCGCAACGTACATGATGCGGCCGACCTCACGATGGAGGCGTTCGGAAAAGCGTTCCGTCGCCTGGCGGCCTATGCTCCGACACATGCTTTCAGTACCTGGCTGTTCCGCATCGCGGTGAACAATTGCATCGACCATGCCCGCCGGAAACGTATCCAGGTGCAACCCGTCGGTGATGCCTACACGGTGGATTCAGCCGATTTTTCGCTGCTCAACCGCGCCCGCACCGATTTTCCCACGCCCGAAGACGACATCATCCGTCGCCAACGCATCGACCTGATACAAGGGCTGCAAACCCGGCTCAGCGCCGAACACCGCGAAATGATCAACCTGCGGTTTTACCAAGACCTGAGCTACGATGAAATGGCCGAGCGGCTGGGGTTACCCCTCGGTACTGTAAAAGCCCGGCTGCATCGCGCCAAAGAGGCGCTTTATAAAATGCTGCAGACCCCGGGCGCCAAGGCGTACCTGGATCGCACGCGCCGCATGGACGACGAAGGAGAAGCGCCGGGGGCAAGTCTTTGAGGGTTTTTTTTGAAATAAGATATTAGATACCTGAAATCAGATTTTAGAATTAGAAAAGGGTCGGGAAGCCCTCATCATACGCCTATGCAAGACAGGTACTTGATGAGGGCTTCCCGACCCTTTTCTAATTCTAAAATCTGATTTCAGGTATCAGGAATCTTATTTCACGGGCAACCGGCTTACCGCATAAATTTCCCCTCAAACCTCCCGGTATTCCCCCGGTCATCCGTCACGGTAAGCGCCAGCGTATGCTCTCCTGGCGCGATTCGACCGTCGAACGTATGCGTCAGCCGGGCCGATTTGCGGTCAAATTCGAAAAGTATCCACTGACCATCCACAGTGCCGCGGTACACGAGGCCATCAGCCGATTCGCCCACGGAAAAATTGTCGCGGATGCGGAATGACATGGTCGTTTTTTTACGCAGATCGGGGCCAAACACGATCGGGGAAATGGTAGGCGCATCGGTATCGGTCATGATGCAGTAATCGCCGAAGGAACGCACCCGGGTTTTGAGCCAGTTGCCCGTCCAGGCGCCGCCGCAGTTGGTGGGCCGCCCCCTGCCGCAGCGGGCCATAACGGCCTTGGATTTCAGGTTGTCGGGCACTTTGTCCGACGCGAGGCTCAGGTCGAAATACCGGTGTACGGGAGTGACCTGGTCGTGCAAATGGTGCATCGACGAATACACGCCCTGGCTTTCATCGGGTGTGGTCGTATACTCAAAATCAAGGTTTTCGTACAAGGCGCCGGCGGGCAGCGTCATGGAAAAATCCGGCAGGTCGATGTGGTTCTCAACGTTGTAGACCAGTTGGTACTGGCTGGGCGCCGGCGGAATCGGATCGACCGGATCGGCCCGCAGCGCCCAGAACGAAATGGTCGCTGCATTGCCCGCAGCATCCACGGCCTGCAGGGTAATTTTTGTGGGTTTCTCCTTGTACAGCGGAATAGCGCCCTGGGATGTCGTGCGCACGTAGTTGGACAGGCGATCGCCCGGCAGCACAAAACAACGATGGAACCATGCCCCGTAGCGTTCGTACGCGGCGTAATCGGCATGGGCATTGAGGTAGCGCGTTTCGTCGAAGTCGAGCTGTTCCATGCGCCATTCGAAAACGGGCTGGTCGTCGGCACTGACTTTCAGGGCAAAAACGCCGTTGTCGTTGCGGAAAGCGCCGATGGCGTCGTAGGTTTTGACGCCGAATCCGACGCGCCAGGCGCCGAGGCGCACCGTGTCGCCGGCAGCGGGGCCGTAGGTGCCGTCGGTTTTGCGGCGGATCGGGAAGGCTTTGCCGGTCAAAATTCCGCGGTTCTCGTCGAGGTAATACACCTTCATGTCGCGCAATTCGGGTGGGGTCTTGTCCTGATCGGGCAGTCCGAACAAGAGCGGGTTCAGGGCCCGGTCGGTTGCGCTGTGGCGGATTTCAAAATGGAGGTGAGGGCCGGTAGAGCCGCCGGTGTTGCCCATTTTGCCGATCTCGTCGCCTTGTTTGAATTTGAACAATCCGTGCTGGGGGTTCAGGCTGACCTCAAACCGCTGGGCTTTGTACTGGGCATCGCGCACGAATTTTTCAATGGCCGGGGCGAAGCGGTCCAGGTGGGCATACACGGTGGTATAGCCGTTCGGGTGCTTGATATACAACACGTTGCCGTAGCCCCCGGCTTGCACTTTGATTCGATCCACGAAGCCCTCGGCGGCGGCAAAAACGGGCTGACCGACGCGGCCGGTGCGGCTTTTCAGATCGAGGCCGGAGTGAAAATGGTCCTCCCGCAACTCGCCGAAGGTACCCGTGACGCGCATCAATTCATCGCGCACCGGCAGTTGGAAATAGTCTTTCGGATAATGTCCGGCAATGACATCGGCGTCCGGTACCGGTGGAAATTCGCCCACTCCTTCAAAGGAACCGGTCGGCCACAACATCATCAGGCAGAAAGCCAGTTTCGACCAAATTTTATGCATGGCAGACAATTTTTTTGTTCTACGGGCAAATTAAGGGAAAAATCTAAAAGGTTGATTTGAAAAGGTTGATGAGGGTTGATGAGGTTTATAAGGGTTTATAAAAAGGAGGGGGATGCTCTCAGGTAAAGCTGCAAACTTGTGTCATCCCGAATTTTTGTAAAGATGATAAAGCCACAATACTATCAATACTCTGAAAATCAGAATATTGACTAACCCCCGACTTCAGTCGGGGAAAAAGCGAATCGGTAAATCATCCGGGGTTTTAACCCATGTTGTTTCCCTGGGCTGATTTCAGGGGTTAAAACCCCGGCATATAGAACATCTTTCGTCCCCGACTGAAGTCGGGAGTTAGTCAACTTGTACATTTTAGGCAGGTTAAAACAAAACATGAGTCGCCCAAAAAAATTTGGGATGACTCATGTTTGCAGTTTTGGTTGATAAGGTTTTCAATGGCTGAGAGCACCCAACTCCCCTTTTTATAAACCCTTATAAACCTCATCAACCATTTCATCAACCTTTATTTACTAACAATCAACTTTCGCGTTTCGCTGCCTTGGGCGTTGCGGGCTTGAAGCAGATAAATGCCGTTGGGCAGTTGGTCGAAGGAGAAGGTGCCTTCCCAGGGCGCGTTTTGCGGTGCGATGGTTTTTTCCTGTACCATTTTACCGGAAAGATCGAACACGCGCAGCGTAGTGGTTTGGTCGATGGCGATGCCCAGGCGGACGGTTGCTGTGCTTTGGACCGGGTTGGGCCAAACCTGCAGGGAGAGTCCGGAAGCCGTGGCCGAAGGGGCCGTTTCGCGGTCGGCGGCCGCTGCGGGTTTCAGCGCGTCGGCGGTCTGGTCGACCAGCGATGCCGCCGTTTTGAATTTGCGCCAGCCGGTCCATTTGCTGTGGGTCGTGGCCGAGCAGTTGGAGCGAACCTTGAATTTGTAGCGCGTGTTGGGACTCAGGCCGGTGACGAGGAAAGCGTTGGTCGTGACGGTCTGGGTGATCTGGAAAGGTGCAGCGCCCTGCTGAACGCGTTCAATTTCAAGGCTGTACGACACTACGCCCGGTACGCTGTCCCAGCGCAGCAAGGCCGTGGTGGTCGTGATATTGGTAGCCAGGTGATTGGTTGGTTTGGCGCAGTTGCCGGTGCCGCCGTGTCCGGGAGGCGCTCCGATGGTGCCGTTGAAGTATTGCCAGGCCGACCAGTCGCTCTGGCCGCTGGCGCATTGGGTGCGCACTTTGAATTTGTACAAAACACCCGGTAACAAGTCGGTGAAGTTGTAAAAGGTATCCTGCGACGACACTTCCAGGTGGAAATTGCTCGGTGTATTTTGCTCGTCCTCGATCTCGATATTGTACTGCACCGCGCCGCTCACGGCATTCCAGGACAGCAGGGCTGCCGTACCGCTTACGCTGGCTGAGAGTGCCGAAGGGGCTGTACAATCGCCGGTGCCGCCGCCGCCAGTTCCGGCGCCGTTGAAAAACAGCCAGCCCGACCAGTCACTTTGACCGCTGGCGCATTTGGCGCGCACCTTGAATTTGTACAAAACGCCCGATTGCAAGCCCGCCAGGGTGTACGAATTGGTAGCCGTCGAATCTTCCAGGTGGAAGGTGCCCGGCACGTTTTGTTCGTCTTCCACTTCGATGTAGTATTTCACCGCACCGGCGACAGCCGTCCAGCTGAGCGCGGCCGTGCCGTTGGTCACCACGGCGCCCAGTCCGGCCGGGATACCGCAGTCGCCCGAACCGCCGTTGTTGCCGCCGCCGTTGCCGCCGCCGGTGGCGGTGAAAAAGAACCAATCGGACCAGTCGCTCTTGTCGCCACCGCAGTGGGTGCGTATTTTGAACTTGTACAGCACGCCGGCCTGCAAGCCGGTGATGGCGTAGGAATTGCCCGATACGGTGATTTCAAGGTGGAAGGTACTGGGGTTGTTCTGCTCGTCCTGGGCTTCCAGGTCGTACTGGGTGGCGCCGCTGACGGCATCCCAAGCGAGCGTGGCAGAGGCGCCGGTGATGTCGCTGGCCGTCAGGCCGGTGGCCACATCGCAGGTCAGACAGGGCTTTTCAGGGCTGGAAGGGGCGGGATTTGCGGCGCTGACAGACAGCATGCCGAACAGGAAAAGGATGGTAGAAAGAAAGGAGGTTTGCATAGCGTAAAAGTTTTTGGCTGACTCATGTGAACAACAAACTCGTTCCGGCCGGGATGCTTCGTTTGCATGGCCAAATGTGTGGTCAGCCTGCCGCGGCAGACAATTCTTTCTTCCCGAACAAGTTGTAAAAGGACGCCCAACCGGTAAAAAGCGGAGGTGAAGGAAGTGGCAGTTGCAGTGGCAGTGGCAGTAGCAGTCTACGCGAGTAGTGGTTGACATTGAGCTGACCGCCACTCGTGTAGACTGCAACTGCAACTGCTACTGCCACTGAAAATCACCCCGCAATCGACACCCCGATCAGTTTGCCGATGCCGAACGTGACTGCGGCGGCCATCAAGCCGAAAACGACCTGGCGCGTTCCGGAGAACCAGATGCTTTTCCCGGTAAACAGGGTGATGGCCGAGCCGATCATAAACAGGCCTGCCGTGCTGAACGCCACGCTGAGTATGATCGCCGTATAGCCCGTAGCCCAGAAAAACGGCGCGAGCGGAATAATGGCGCCGATGGCAAAAAGCACGAACGAGGTGATGGCCGCTTCCCAGGCCGAGCTTTTGAGTTCCTCGGGATTGATCCCCAGCTCTTCCTTCACGAGCAACGCGTGGGCGTGCTCCTGGTCGGCCATGACCTTGACTGCCATGTCGTGCGCCTGGGCTTCGGGGATGCCTTTGGCCATGTAAATCAGCGTGATCTCTTTCAATTCCCCTTCGGGATTGCTGATGATCTCGTCCATTTCGAGGGCCATCTGGCGCTCGTACAGTTCCTGGGAGCTTTTGACCGATATCCATTCGCCGAGGGCCATGGACAAGGCGCCGGCCAGCAAACCCGCCGAGCCCGCGAGCAGGATTTCGCTTTGGCCGCTGGTGGCGCCGGCCACGCCCATGACGAGGCTCATGTTGGATACCAGCCCGTCGTTGGCGCCGAGCACGGCGGCGCGCAGGGCGTTGCCGCCGACGGTTTTGTGGCGGCCTTCGATGCGCGAGATTTGTTCGCCGGAGACCTTGTTCCGGTTGCTGAGCAGCGACTGGAGGATTTTGACGTGGTTGCCTTCGTTGCCTTTTATGGGAGCCTGGTTATGGGTTTTGCTCTTGACAATGGCTTGCGCGATGCTCTTTTCGGTGTCCATCATGACCCCGATGACGTAGTCGTAGCCAAAGATTTTTCCAATGCGGTCGAGCGTTCTGGCGCGCCACGACGGCATGGGCATGGGCATGCTAATACCCTGTCGTCCAATTTGTTCCAGCATTTTTTCGGCATGGCCCCGCTCCACTTCCGCCAGGCCCAGAAACACGGCAGCAATGCCCGGATCGGTTTCTGCTTCGGCGATGCGCTGATAGAGAAATGCCGTATCGGCTTCGGTCTGGACGTTGGCGGAAATATTTTTGGAGACTTGCGTTGTCATATCACGTTGGATTTAAAGGAGACAGACTTGTTTGAAATTGCGCGTTGCCTTGAGCGCAGGGCCTGCCTTGCGAGCAGGGCCCATTGCATTTAGTCATCGTCATCAGCGCTTTCTCCGCCGCCTTGGTTGGTCGCGGCAGTTGCGTTGTTCCGGATTTCGGTATGACGGATTTCGCCGCCGGAAGTTCCCACCTGTTGGGCTAACACCATAGCGCCCAGCGAGGCAATAAAGGTAAGCGTGTACAGCAAGCCTGCGGTAGTTCTGCCCTTAAAGTCGGCAAAAAAGGTGAAAAGGGAAAACACCCCCAAGGCGCCTGTGGCCCACAGAAAAATGTTGGCCAGCTCTTCGTGGCGCTCCATCAGGTTGTCCCCCACGCCGGGGAGGTTTTCCACTATTTCTTCGGCGCCTTCACCCGACAGGTAGGCCGGCACGGCACAAATGGCGGCGAAGGTGAAGAGCCCGAGGGCCGTTCTTTTGACGCTGCTGTTTTTTAATAAAAAGCCCGTGGCGAGCGTGAGCAATCCGAACAGGACGCCGAGAATGGGCAAGTGGTTGATCAGGAGGTGAATATGGGCCTGGTTCATGGCTGTGAGATGTTTAGAGATGAAAGGTATGGGGAGGAGCCGGAGGTCTTTCGGGCGAACAATCCGGCCCTTCCCACGGGTGTCTAAGGGCAGGGCTACTTGCGGTCGTCGTCATCGTCGTCCCTGCACTTCTTTTTTCCGCAGCATTTGCCCTTCTGAGGGCATTTGTCGCCTTTTTCAACTTCGGTTTTCAAAGCCTGGCCGGTTTTATCGAACCAGACCTTGGTCTCCTTCCGCTCGTTGATGAATTCAAATTCGATCTGTCCGTTTTTCTCCTCGTGCCAGCGGATATCGGTGGCGTTCGGAAATTCTTTCAGGATCCAGCTTTGGTCGGGCGTGGCGGAAGCCTGAGCCGGCGGGTTGGTTTGAGCCTGGGCGGCCATGGTGGAGAGCAAGAGGAACAGGGCAGCAAAGAGGGCTGATTTCATGATCGTATCTTATTTAAGTGATGAAATAACTTTTGATGCGGCGCTTATTTGCGGTCGTCGTCATCGTCCTTTTCGTCCGCCTCTTTTTCGGCTTTTTCACCGCCCGCTTTTTTTTCAGCGGCGGCGGTGCTGTCGGCTGCGGCGGCGGGTGCGAGCGTTTGGGTCTGGGTGGTGTCGGGCGCCTGGAAAGCGGGCTTTTTTTCGGAATCGGTGGAGCAGCCAGGCAGGATAACCCAGGCCATCAGTGCCAGCGAGAGCAGCATTAAAAGGTTCTTTTTCATTGACTTATCTTTTTGATCATCGTGTTTAAGATAAGACAAAGGTGGCCGTCGCCACCTTAAAGCAACCTTGGGTGATTCTTAAAATTGGGTAAAAAAGCCTTCGAAAGCATCCGGACTTATCATCTCACTTTGTTACTCGCATGGTTCGCCTCTCCTGAATACGAGCCCCGTGAAGCGAGGTACGGTGAACTTGAGTCATACCGGGTTTTCTGTCTTATTCGGTTCCTTCGCTTCGCTCAGGATGACAGGATAGTGTTGACAAAGGTTTTTTATTCAGATGTTTCGCTACGCTCAACATTTAAAACCTGAAAACGAAGCGTTTTACTGCTTAGAATGTTGAGCATAGCGAAACATCCGGCTAATTATTTCTCATCTAAGTGCCTGTCATTCTGAGCGAAGCGAAGAATCCGTATAAGAAAACCCGGGATGACTCATGTTCGGACAGGTATAAATTACCCGCATCCTGCTACGTGGATCAGATCGAATTGACTGTCAAAAACCGGGTGCCGTTGGTCATCGAAATACCGCAGCGTTTCGGGGCAGACTGCTCGTAGGTATTCCCACAGGTCGGGCATACATAATACTGTGAAGCGAGGGTGCCGACCTGGTTGTTTTCGAGGGCCGCCAGGGCTTTTTCGTACAGCGGTTTGTGTTTTTGCTCGGTTTTCATGGCATAGTTCAAGGTAATCATCACCAGAGGGTTATCGGTTACTTTGGCCGTTGCCAGAAATTGCGGGTACATCGTCGTGATCTCATAGGTTTCTCCGGCGATGGCATCGGCCAGGTTTTCTTTGGTCGTTCTGACGGTGAATTGCGGCGAAATGTCCGCGACGGTTTCTCCCATATCTTCCAACGTCGCCTTGTGGTTGCTGGCATGGATTTTTTCCGAAAGGGAAGCGGCTTTGAACAACATGGCGATCTGTGGAAGGCCCTCCTGCTGGGCCTTTTGCGCGTAGGCGGCATACTTGGCGCTGGCGGTCGATTCTCCTGCAAAGGCGGTAAGGAGGTTTTTGACAGTGGCTGATTTGGCCTCTGCAACATTGGTAACGGCACTCAGCTGATCGTTGTCGGCAGCAGCTTTTCCAGACTTGTCAACCGGTGCATTTTCAGCCTGGGAGGAACCGGGAATCTGCATGGAAGTGGGTGCATCATTACCGCAGGCAGAAAGCAGCATCCCCGCCGACAGGGCAAGGGCAAACATTACTAAAAGGTTCTTTTTCATTGTCTTATCTTTTTATAACTTGTTTTTGATAAGACAAAGGTGGCCGCACCCACCTTAAAGCAACCTTGGGCAATTCTAAAAATCAGGTTAAAAAATCTGTTTTGAAAACCTCAGTGTAAAGACCGTTCCATGCCCTTCCCGACTGCTGACCGACAGTGCAATTTTCAACAGATCGGCGAGTTTTTTGGCGATGGAAAGCCCCAGTCCGGCGCCTTGCACCGTGGAGTTGCGGGATTCGTCAGTGCGGTAAAACCGATCAAACAGCAGCGGCAGTTGTTCGGCAGAGATGCCCGGTCCATCGTCGCTGATCGAAAGTGCTGACCAAACAGGGTCCCAACTACATTCGATATGACCATTGGAGTGACCGTATTTGAGGGCATTACCGAGCAGGTTGTCGAGGACAATTTCCAGCAGTGCTGCATCGGTGATTACAATGGTGCCCGGCGGAATGTTGTTGTTGAGATAAAGGTTCTTTTTTTCCAAACCGGGCTGCCATTTTTCTGCCAGGCTGTTGAGCAAGTCATCGAGGGGCACAGGAGCTTGCCGAACAGCAGTGTTGCCGCTTTCCAGTCGGGCCAGTTTCAGCAGCTGGTCGAGCATGCCGTCCAGGCGGTCCGCTTCGCGAATGACGCGGCCGATTTTTTCCTCGTATTGTTCAGGTTGCCGGCGTTTGCGCACGAGCACTTCGAGTGTACCGCGGATGGCGGTCAGGGGAGTGCGTATCTCGTGGGAAGCGTCGGCTGTAAATTGTTTTTCGCGCAGGATGCCGTTTTCTATCCGTTGCAGCAACTCATTGATGGTGGTAGCCAACTGGCGGATTTCATCTTCGTTTTCAGGCAAAGGAAGGCGATCGTGAATATTGGAAGTGCTGATGCCCGCGGCCGACCGAATCAGTTGGCGGACCGGAGCGATACCTTTCGAAGCAGCCAGTGCAGTGACCAAAAACAGCACGATCAGCAGCAAGGGGAACGCAATCCAGAGGGTGGTACGCAGGTTGTGCAACACGATGGCCGACTCTTCCTGCGAAATACCCACAGACAGGTACCCGATGATCGTACCCTGCTTATTCTGCACCACGAACTGTCCCAGCCGGATGCGTTGGTCGCCGATACGGCTGTTGAAAAAAGAGGTTTGAGTGCGGCCAAGATCAATTAAAAGGATATCCTTTTGCAGGTTGGATGAACGAAACAACAGATCCCCCCTGGCGTCCACAATCTGTAAAAACGTGGGATTGACCTCAATTTGTCCATGTTCTTTTTCCTCCCATTCGGGCAGCGAATTGATCAGGATGGATTCCTGCGTCCATCGAAGGTTGTGGAGTACTTCCTCTTTTTCCTTGACGAGGTCATCGTCCAGGTGATTGTAGGCGGTAGAATAAACCACGCCATAGACGATGACGAATACCAGCCCAATGGTGGCCGCGGCGGCCAGGGCGGTGAACAAAGCGATCCGGTTTCTAAAACTGAGTTTCACGTGTCGTCATTCACGCGGTAGCCTACACCACGCAGGGTTTGGATAAAAGAGGGTTGGCCGGGTGTGTCCAGTTTTTTCCGCAAAAAATTGATGTATACGTCGATCACCGCGGTGTCGTGGTCAAAATTGATGTCCCACACTTTCTCGATGATGCGGGTGCGGCGGCAGGCTTTGCCCTTGTTGCGCAGCAACAGTTCGAGCAGGGCGAATTCTTTTTGGGTGAGTTCCACAGGGCTGCCGGCTTTCGTCACGCGGTGCGTCTCCACATTGAGTTCGATGTCTGCGCTGTGGAAGACATTTTGTTCACCCGATCGCTTGCGCAGCAGGACGCGCATACGGGCCAGCAATTCTTCGAAGGCAAAGGGCTTGCGCAGGTAGTCGTTGGCGCCCGCTTCGAGGCCAAACACGACGTCGTCCACGGTGTCCTTGGCGGTAAGAAAAATGATGGGCAGGTCCTTGTTTTCCTTGCGCACGGCCCGGCAGATTTCGATGCCGCTGGCGCCGGGCAGCATCCAGTCGAGCAGGAGCAGGTCGTAGGACGGCAGGTTGTCCAGCGCCAGGCGCAGGCCTTCGCGGCCGTTGTGGGCTACATCCACGGCAAAGCCCTCCTCTTCGAGGCCTTCGGCGATAAAATTGGCAATTGCCGTTTCGTCTTCAGCCAGTAAAATGCGCATAATCCGATTGTTTTAAAGGCAACAGGCTATTCATTCAAGGGAGTCTCGCCCGAAAAATTGTCAGCGCCCAATTCAATCCCGGCGCCGTGTTTGAACACCAATTGACCACCAAGATAGCCCGTTTGCGCGATAGCGCCGATCGAAGCCGTAAACAACAAGAACGCTGCAATTCGGCCAATCCTGAGGTCAGGCTTGTATATTTTCAGTACAACACTTACCACGGCAGCGATCAGAACAAGAACGAGTGCGCGGGTAGCCGCTGCTTCGTGCAGCGCTATGGCCTGCCCCAAAGCGCCTTCTTCCATGCCGTCGCCGGCCGCATTGCCACTGAAATAGGAGGCGGCAGCGCCTGCGGCGCCAAGCACCAATAGGTAAAGGCCTGCCTGGCGAAAAAAGGTCTTTCGGGTAAAAAACCCGATTATTTCGGAAAGGAAGCCGGCAAACAACAAGGCTATGGGAAAATGTACCAGCATGGCGTGCAAATGTGTGGCTGAGATCATGGTTGTTTTTTTGATGACAAAGGTGATCGTCAGCACCTTTCGGCAGCCTTAAGCGAATCTTAAAATTGGCTAAAAACCACCTCTGGCTCATCAAATCGGCTACCTTTACCGCATGAAACGCCGGGTTTTGTTTTGTCTCTCCCTACTGGTCTGCCTTGCCCGGCTACTGCCTTCGGGCACGACCATTTCTTCCGAGGCCGCCCTTTCCGACAACCCTGTTTTGCAATGCCGCGCCAAACGCCCTTTCCCGTTCGAGGCCAGCCAGTTCACCAAAAAACGCTTGTCGAGTCCGCCGGAACCCGGGCACGCGAGTGTCGTCGTCAGCCCGCTGATCGATCATTCCGCCGCCTGCGACACGCCGTTTTGCCTGCATGAGGCAGCACAGATCGTGGCGCCGAACGAAACTTCGGACGCAGCCGTTTTACCCACTGAAGCGGCTTTATGGGTCGCCGGTGCGATAGAGCGAAACGTCTTTCACCCTCCTCCTGCCGCTTAACAACGAGTTGTTTTCATTTGTAAAACAAGCAGTTGTAACGTACTGGTCCGTCACGCGGCCACGCTTTCGGCAAATATGCCGTGGGCCAATTACATTGATCAAAAACGGCAATTCCATGATTTTTGAATATTTGAAATCGGGTCTCGACGTCAACGACGCGGAATTCGACAGTATTTATCCCGAGGCGATCCGGGCTGTCTCGGAGATCCATTTCACACCGGTGCAGGTCACGAAAATGGCCGCGCGTTTTCTGGTGAAAACGCCGGGCGCGAAGGTGCTCGACGTGGGTTCCGGCGCGGGCAAATTCTGCATGATCGGGGCCGCGTGTACCGACGGAAACTTTACGGGTGTGGAGCAACGCGAAAGCCTGCACCTCGTCTCGCAGACGCTGTCGGACCGCTACGGGTTTGCCAACACGACATTTATCCACTCCAACATCACGGAAATCGGGTTTCAGGGCTTTGACGCCATCTATTTTTTCAACGCCTTTTTGGAAAATGTTTTCCAGACCAACCCGATCGACGACAGCATCCGTTTGGAAAAAGCGAAGTATGCCGAGTACTGCTTGTACATGAAGGAACAACTAGAGCAATTACCTTCCGGCACCCGGCTGGCGACTTATTTCAGCTTCATGGATGAAATTCCGAAGAGTTACAGGATTCAATCCACCCATTTCGACGGAAAGTTGAAACTGTGGGAAAAGACGCATTGACAATAGCAAATATGAATCTCGTTTCAGCAAATTATTAGAAGATGGAACTGAAAGCACTGTTCAATCGGCGCAATCTGCAATACTACCGGCTTATCTGGCTCAAACACGACCTGCCCGCCGGTCTCACGGTTTTTTTGGTTGCCCTGCCCCTGTGTTTGGGCATTTCACTCGCTTCCGGGGCGCCGTTGTACGCCGGCATTTTGTCGGGCGTAGTGGGCGGGCTGGTGGTATCGCTGGTAAGCGGTTCGCAACTGGGCGTTTCGGGGCCGGCGGCGGGCCTCACCACGGTCGTGGGCGCCTCGATCATCGGATTCGGCGATTACCGGGTCTTTTTGCTGGCGGTGTTTTTCGCCGGCTTGTTCCAGCTGACGCTGGGCGTGTTGCGGCTGGGCACGGTGGCCAATTATTTCCCCTCGTCGGTGATCAAAGGCATGCTGGCGGCCATTGGCATTATCCTGATTTCGAAACAAATACCGCTCGCCCTGGGCTACGACCAGCCCGATTTCTGGACGGAAGGTTTTGCCGGGCTGTTCAGTACCAACCATTTTTATAAAAACATCGGCAACTTCTACCGGCATTTTTCGCTGCCCGTGCTGGTGATCACGGCGGTTTCCCTGCTGCTGCTGGGTTTGCTGGGCGGTTTTTTCCGCCGAAAAGCCAAATGGCTGCCGCTCCCGCTGGTGGTCGTGCTGGCAGGGGTCGGTATCAGCCTGGCCTTGCAAATGATCCACCCGGCCTGGGCCCTGAAAACCACGCAGATCGTGAGTATTCCGAACAACATTTTCGGGGAAATCACCACGCCCGATTTTTCACAACTCTGGACCAGCAACCGCATTTTTCAGGATGCCTTTACGATCGCGCTGCTCGCCAGCCTCGAAACGCTGTTGTGTGTGGAAGCCATAGACAAACTCGATCCGCTGAAACGAAAAACGCCCGTCAACCGCGAACTCATCGCCCAGGGCATAGGCAACATGACCTGCGGCATGGTGGGCGCCTTGCCCATGACCGCAGTGATCGTGCGCGGCGCGGCCAATGTGGACGCCGGAGGACGCACCCGGCTCTCGGCTTTTACCCACGGTTTTTTTCTGCTGCTGGCCGTGGCCACGGTGCCCTTCGCCCTGAACAAAATCCCCTTCGCATCCCTGGCCGCCATCCTGCTGATGACCGGCTACAACCTCACGCGGCCCGCGCTGTACCGGCGGATGTTCAAACTGGGCTGGAACCAGTTTTTGCCCTTCCTCATCACCATCGTGGTCATCCTGATGACCGACCTGCTGGAAGGCGTGGCGATCGGGCTGGCGTTGTCGATTTATTTTATCGTGCGCAACAATTTCAAGGCAGAATACGACATCGAGCAGCACCGGCAGTCGGCCACCGAGCATTTTACGATCAGACTGAACTCGATGGTCACCTTCCTGAACAAGGTGAACCTGCAAAAAGCCCTGTACAAAGTACCGCCCTATTCGGTCCTGACCATCGACGGATCGAACAGCCGGTTCGTGGATTACGACGTTCTGGAAATGATCAGTGAATTTGAAAAACAGGCGCATGAAAAGCACATTCAGCTGGTGCTGGTGGGCCTGGAGCGGGTGAATGTGACGGCGCTGCACTAGTAGTGAACCAACTTAGTATCTGAAACTATCCAGGCTTGCCCTGTCCATAGACCTTGCGGCCCGGAGTTTCTACAAAGATGCCGGCCCGATAGGCCGGTTGGTATGCCGGATATTTTCGGATACTAAATGGGTCGACTACTAGGGTGCGCCTCGTCCTGCTCGGCTTCGATACAACGCACACCGCCGGCGGCGTCGAATTCCCAGCGCCCGGCAAGGGTTCGGGAGTAGGCGTTTTCCGTCAAATATTCCAAAAAGAGGTCGCGGCTGATATTGCGTGCGCCCAGCCGCATGAGGTGCTCGGTGTCCTGCTGGCAGTCGATCAGTTTGAAACCGCTGTGTTCCAGGGCTTTGACGAGGCGGATAAAGCCTGCCTTGGAAGCATTGTTCACGTGGGCGAACATGCTTTCGCCAAAAAAAATCCGCCCGAGGGACACCCCGTACAAGCCGCCGACCAGTTCTTCGCCCTGCCACACCTCCACGGAATGCGCCAGTCCGGCCCGGTGCAGTCCGGTATACCCTTCCACAAAGGCCTCGCTGATCCAGGTACCGTTTTGCCCCGACCGGCGCGCGTCGGCGCAGGCGTTGATGACCCGCTCGAAGCAGGTATCGAGGGTGTATCGAAACTTGTTCAGGTTGAAAATGGATCGCATGCTTTTGTGCACCACCAGCTCGGCGGGAAAGAGTACGCAACGCGGATCGGGCGCATACCAGTAAAAATATCCGCCTTCTTCGAACCAGGGGAAAATGCCGTTGCTATAGGCCTGCACCAGCCGTTCGGGCTGCAGGTCGCCGCCCACTGCCAGCAGGCCACCGCCCGGCTCGGCCAGGTTGGGGTGCGGGAAACTGAGGTCGGAATCGTTGAGCCAGAAGACGGGCACGGGGGAGGTTTGGAAATTGGAAATTCTGGTGCTGAGGGACTGCAAAAATAGGCATCTGGGCCCCGGATTTTCTTTTGATATAAGAATCCTGAAATCAGATTTCAGGTTTCAGGATTCTTATATCAAAAGAATGAGCCACCCCGAAAACCCGGAATGACTCATTTTTAACATGGTTGTGTTGTCAGTTCAAGTAATTAACCCACGGCGATCACCTTGGTCTTTGCCCATTGGTCGCCCAAACGAAGTTTGTTCGGATTGGTCAGCATGACGATGAGTTCGACCAGGGGGAAAAGGGGAATGAAAAGTACGATGTTGCGGATGATGGCCGGGCTCCAGTTGTTGGTGAGCGGCTGGCCGTCGGCCGTTACGGCGCGGATGTTCATGGCTTTTTTACCGACGCTTTGGCCATCGAGGAAGGGCAATCCGTCGCGGGTCAGAATGTAGGCTACACCGGCGATCCAGCCCACGAAGGGGATGAACCACAATGCGCCGGAAATAACGGCATCGATGATGTAAGCGATGATGCGGTTGCCATCGCTGGCTACACGTTGATCGGTAGTGGGTTGATCCAAAGTTTCCATACCAGAAAAGAAAGGAGTTTGAGTGAAGAAAGTGTGCAAATGGGCCTTTGGGTTGGCGGGGTGAAGTTAGAACACCGGTATTGAAGTTGATGCGGATTTTTTTGCCTCTGTCTGCGGCGTTCAGGCATCTTCATCCATCTCTGCCGAGAGGCCGCGGTCCTGCAGCGCTTCGCAACGCGGCAGCAGTTCGCTGCGCGGGCCCGTTTTGACGGTCGCCCGGCCTTTAAAATGGATCATGAGCGACAACTGCTCCGCCTGTTCGGGAGTATGCTGCAGCACCTCGATAAAACATTGGATCACCCACTCGAACGTGTTGTGATCGTCGTTATATACCACAATACGCGCCGGCGACCCCGACCCGATGTCGTCTTCCACGAGGACGTCCTCCTCTTCTTCCCAATGTGGTTTGGTACTTGGCATGGTTGCTTGTTGGTGGTCCTTGGGTGTTGGACTTTGGCTATTGGTCTTTGGCGATTGCTCTCAAAGTTTCTTTTACGGCTGCAAAGTTGGGCAAATCGCCGGCGCTCTCCAACACTTCGGCATAACGAATGGTTCCGGTGGTGTCGATCACAAAAGCGGCGCGTTTGGAAACGCCTTTCATTTCGTAAACAAAATCCTTGTAGATGGCCTCGTATTTTTTACTGACGGTTTTATTGAAATCGGACAGCAGCGGGAAGTTGAAGCCTTGTTCGTCTTTCCATTTCTGAAGGGTGTACAGACTGTCGACTGAAACGGCAAGTATCTGAGCATCCAGCTGCTGGTAATCGGCGAGGCTGTCGCGCATGAGGCAAAGTTCCTTGGTGCAAACCCCTGTAAAAGCCAGTGGGACAAACAGCAGCACCACGTTGCGGCCGCGCTGTTCGGACAATTTGACCAGCGTCTTGTCGCTGGCGCGAAGGGTAAAATCGGGCGCTTTGTCGCCGGGTTGAAGTGGCATGTTAAAATAGGCGGGTGGAATAGTGAGGAGTACTATGCCGCAAAATTAGTGAAAGTTGCAGTAGCAGTTGCACTTCCAGTACTACTGCTACTGCAACTGCAACTGCCTCAAAAACCACTCCCGTTCGGGCAGGTTTGCCGCCGCTTCCACCTTTCCCCGAAGGTTCGAAACGGCGGCGTTTTCGTTAGGTTTCAGGGTAGTCAGCTGTCGCATGAAACCGATAAATGCCGTGTAATTCGCCCGGTGGTAGCCCAGCATTTTTTTTCGGCGAATAAAAGCCCTGAGGCTGTCCAGCTGGTTTTCCAGGGCATCGAACTCGTCCAGTTCGTAGTAAATAATGCACAGCAACGTTTTGCCGGCGAGGTTGTGCAGCACGTCGTCGTAGTTCATCCGCAACAGGTGCTGCATGGCATCGCGGTGCCGCCCCAGGTCGTAGTGGTAGCGCGCCATATTGAAATGAAAGGCCCCTTCGCGGTGTCCCGGCGGCAGCAGGGGGGCATAATTTTCGAGAAACAGCCTCGTCCAGTCGAATTCCCGCAAGCGCAGCGCCGTGAGCGCGATATTTGTGTAGGTCCAGCGCGACAGCACGCCGTCTTCCAGCAAGGCTCCGTGTTGCAGCCCCGACCGGTACAGATCGAACACATCCCGGAAATACTCCTCCTCGCCCTTGTTGATGCGGCGGATGCAATAATTGACGGCCAGCAAGTACAAATCATGTATTTCACCCAGGGAAAACTGCCGGGCATGGTCCTGCAACACGCTTTTAAGCCGGCGGAAATGGTCGTCGCTGCCGGCTTCGCCGGATTGGGTGAAAAAACCGTGGTAGTACGCCGCCACAGCCGGGATTTGCAGGTAATCGTGTCCTTCCAGAAACTCCAGAACGCTGTTGAGCAAACCTTTGTCGTACCCCTGCTGCGCCACTGCCTGGTGGCTGTTGAGCAAGCAGCCTGTGCGCAATTTTTCACAGATAAAAGCCACGTCCTGTGCGTCGGACATCTCCTGGATGGGAAGGGCGCGGGCGCGGCCCTGCTGCTGCGCGAGTTGCAGGGCTTCGAGGTGAAGACGGTAATTGACCCGCTGGTAAGCTTCGCCGCGCAGCGGATCGGCGTCCAGCCGGCGACGTGTGTAGCGGAGCATGGCAGAGGCTGCCTCGTCGAGGTGCAGGCGCCGCAGCTGCTCCACTGTGAGTACGTTGGCTTCGTGCGGCTGCTGGCGCCAGCTTTCAAGGGCCAGAAATTGCTCGACTGCCTCGAGCAGGTAGCTCGACAGGTGCGCCAGGCGTGCTGGCGTTTCTCCGATGGCGCGGGCAACGGCGGCTTTGGCCAGTTCGTCCGGCGCCATAGCCTGCAGGCGGGGGCGCAGGTAAGCATACAACTGAACCGTGCCGGCGTGGGTCACGAGGTAAGGCGATTGCACGAATTTGTCCAGCGCCCGAAGGGCGGCGGGCGGTAAAGCGCGAAGGATTTGAAGCAGCGGGGTATCGGTCATGGCGATTGAAGGCCTTTGCTTTATGGACCGGATTTGAATCGATACGGGAGGGTCTGATCGACGAGTGATATAATGAAGCGGCAAACTTTGGACCGTGGAAAGTAATTATTTCTGAATAACCGATCTAAAAATTTATTTTAATTGACTGATTAATAAAGTTTTAAAAAAAATATTTCTCAAATTTCAATCTGAAAATTACTAAAAATTGTCTTTGCTGCCCTGCCCTTCTACCGGCACTTTTGTACCATGAATAATCGGTACTTATCACCAACATTATCCGGCATGAACATTTCTCGCACTCTACTCATTTGCCTGTTCGCAGCGCTGGCCCAATTGCCCCTGAGCGGCCAGTCCTCTTTCCGGACAACTTATCCCCCCTTCGGCAGCTATTTCCGCGACCTGCTGGAAACGCCCGACGGCGGTTTCCTCATGGCTGGCGGTGTGACTGCCGACTCCACGCTTTTTTTGGTCAAAACCGATGCCGTGGGTGTCGCTGACTGGTCGGTCAATCAGAATATCAACGGCGCGCATGCCATAGCCCTGTGCCCGGCGCCTGGTGGCGGCTACGCCGTGCTGCTGAAAAATTATCAGGACAGCAGCAGCTACCACAATGCCGTACTGAAAATTGACGGCAACGGCAGCGTCGTTTGGACCAAAGTATTATCCAACTACCTGTTGCCCAATGGTTTCAGCGACATCGCCCTGACCACCGACGGCGCTTTGGCGCTGATCGGGGCTACCCGCACCGCTACACTCGAACAGGATTTCCGCCTCGTCAAACTCGATGCTGCCGGCGACCTGATCTGGGAAAAAACATTCGGGTATTCCGGTACCGACGAGATCCCCTCCCGCGTTGTGGCCCTCTCCAATGGCCATCTCGCCGTGAGCGGGGTGCGCAAACTGGGCAGCGAGCGCGATTTCGTACTCGCCCGCCTCAACAGCACCGGCGACCTGCTATGGCTGAATGCCTACGTAAAACCCAATTACCAGTTGGCCTACGATCTCACGGCGACCGGCGACGGCGGGCTGGTGCTGCTCGGCGACACCTACCAAACCAATCCCACCCGGCTCAGTTTCCTCAAAGTGGACGGTTTCGGGACGGAGCAATGGTACCGGCAATTCACGCCCGTGGAGCCGGATGGCCCAACGCCTGCCACGTACATCACCCATGGTTTTACCAGCGATGCGGCCGACAATTTCTACGTGCCGCTGTTCTCCGGTACGCCCGGCAACGGCCAGGGTCACTGGCTCAAAATTGCGGCAAACGGCGACTCGCTGTCCAACCAAACCCTGCCGTTTGCCGATGTGCCCTGGGCCGTGGTGCGCACCGGCGATTTGCACTTTGCCTTCGCCGGCGAGGAGCAAGGAGGCCTCAACGGCGTGCTGGTCAAACTGGACGACGACGCAGTGCCGCCTTTCAACACGCTGAGCGGGCGTGTTTTTTGGGATAAAAACGACAATTGCGCGCTGGATGGCGACGAATCGGAGACCCCTTCGATCTTCATGGTCCGGGCTACCAACCAATCGGGCGAATCGTTTTACAAATTCGTGCAATCGGCCCAGGGCGATTTCAACATGGTCGTTTCGGAGGGCGATTTTGCCCTGACGGTAATCCCCCTCGCGGGCGACGCCAGTGCCTGGACGGCCTGCGATACGCCCGTGGTGACGGTAAGCGGCACGGGGCAAACGGGGAGCTTCCCCAACCTGGGTATGCAAAATCCGTACGTGTGCCCGGTGCTCGACGTGCACATCGGCGCGGGTCTGTTGCGGCGTTGCTCCACGGTGATTTACACCGTCAACTTTTGCAACTACGGCAACCTGGCGGCAGACGATCCTTACCTGAAAATCACGCTCGACCCTACGTTGAGCTACCAAAGCAGCGACATTCCGCTCAGCATTCAAAGCGGCAATGTGCTGACATTCAACCTGAACGACCTGCCCGCGGGCGATTGCGGATCACTCCACCTGGTACTGGGCGTGAGCTGCGACGACTCTTTGGGACAGACACTGTGCACGGAAGCCCATATTTTTCCCGATACCAGCTGCGCGCCGCCCGACCCGAACTGGGACGGCTCCAACCTGGAAGTGAGTGCCGTTTGTGAAGGCAGCGACGCAAAATTCAACATTAAAAACACCGGCAACCCCATGAGCGGCGAAGCCGGCTATGTGATCATCGAAGACCAGATCATCCTGATGCAGGGCGGTATCCAACTGGGCAGTGCTGAGGACTCCGTAATCACCATTCCCAGCTCCGGCGGCCATTCCTATTACCTGCGCGCCGAGCAGCGCCCCGGCCACCCATACGGCGATGAGCCTTCCGCAGCACTCAACGCCTGCGGCGGCCCCGGCGGCCCCAATCTGGCACTGCAACTGCCCTTCGACAATCCGGCTCCGGCCATCGCCACCCACTGCGACCAGGTCATCGGCTCCTTCGATCCGAATGACAAACAGGGCTTCCCGCTGGGCTGGCAGGATGCACATTATCTCGAACCCGGCCAGGTGATCGATTACCTGATTCGTTTTCAAAATACCGGTACCGACACGGCTTTCACCGTAGTGCTGCGCGATACGATTTCCAGTCTGTTCGATCTGAGCACCCTACGGCCCGGGGCAGCCAGCCATCCTTATGCCGCTGATTTTGAGGGAACTGTGTTGAAATTCACCTTCAACGACATCCTCCTGCCCGACAGTACGACCAATGAGCCGGGTTCGCATGGCTACGTTCGTTTTCAGCTCGCGCCACGCACCGGTTTGCCCCTGGGCACCCTGCTTGAAAACAGCGCCGCCATCTATTTCGATACGAACGAGGCGGTGATCACAAACACCTGGTTCCACACCCTTGGGCTGCCTTTGATCTCCTTTACAGTGGACCATCCGGCAGCCGCCGGCCCTGCGCTGCGCCTGCGCGTGCAGCCCAACCCTTTCAACGAAGCGGCTTTGCTGCACGTGGAAGGCGCCGATGAAGCCGCTCGCTTCAGGCTGGCGCTGTACGATCCGCAAGGACGGTTCATTCGGCAGGAATCATTCAGCGGTACCGATTTTGTATTCCAGCGCAATGGCCTGGCTGCCGGCTGGTATTTTTATCAATTGCTCGACTCCGGGGGCAAAACCGTTTCGGGGAAAATCGTGGTCCATTGATTCATCTTCCAAAACTTGATTCCCATGTGCAAATATATTTTTCCCGTTCTACTGCTCCTGCTCGCACAACAGCTCAGCGCGCAGCCCTGCGTGGATATCACCAACTGCCCAATTTCGCCGGTCGACTATTGCGACTTTACCGTCAACGACACCAATTTATGGAACGAGTCGTATTGGCTGGACAACGCCAACCAGCTGAATGACCTGTCGGAAACGGCGGTTTCGTCCGCTTTTCACTTCACGCACAACTGTGGCGGCACCCTGACAATCTATTACCTGCTTTTTCTCGACCTGAACGGCGACGGTGCCCAGGAAACCGTGGTGGATAGCCGCGACCTTCCCGCCGCCAACACCGTCCTTTATGGCAATGGCCCCGATGCGCCCTTCGACGACGGCACGCCCCGCGCATTTGACGAACGCTCGCTTCCCCCGGGGGAGCAATACCGGTTTGCCCTCGAAGTGCTCCAAAACGGTATCGATTACGAGGCCAAACTCCGCTGGAACACCTCGGATGCCCCGCTCAGCTACGTCGATCCGCAACTGCCCTACGGCATCCACCGGATTCGCTGGGTGGCCGAAGACAGCGGCGGAGAGCAGCAAACCTGCGAGTATACCATGACCGTGCGCGATTGCGAACCGCCCACAGTGGTTTGCCTCAACGGACTTTCTGTTAACATCATGCCTTCGCAAATGGTCTCGCTTTGGACGGTCGACTTTTTACAATACATGGAAGACAATGCCACGCCCTTGAACATACTGGAAATGGGCATCCGCAAAGCGGGCCAGGGCACGGGATTTCCTGTGGACGGCAACGGCGACCCGGTGACCAGCCTGATTTTTGATTGTACCCAGATCGGCACGCAACCCGTCGAATTGTGGGCGCGTGATGCGGCAGGAAATGCGGACTTCTGCAGCATCGATGCAATCATAACGGACGTTTTCAACTCTTGTGCCAACGTCGGCAACCTCGACGCCACCATTTGCGCACAGCGATGGTGCGACGGAGCGCCCATCAGTAACCTCAGTTGCAAACTCTCCAATACAGACCAGAACATTCCGCCCGTCACGCTCAACGGCGGCATACCCGGCCTTCCCGACGGCTGTTTTAACTATTCGTTCAATACCGTTAACGGCCAAAGCTATGTCCTCTCGCCGGTGCTCGAAAACGACGTGCTCAACGGCATCAATGCGCTCGACCTCGTGCGCATATCGCAGCACATTCTGGGAACCAATCCCTTGCCGTCGCCCTATGCCATTATTGCCGGCGACGTCAACAACAGCAACACCCTGACCGCTTTCGACCTGGTGCAAATCCGAAATTTGCTGCTCGGGATCTACCCCTATTTTCCCAATGCCAACTCCTGGGAATTTATCCAGGCCGGTTATTCGTTTTCCAATCCGCTCAATCCTTTTGCCTCGGGTCAATTACCCCAGACGACAACATTTACTGCCAATGCCGACACGACCATTCAGATGGAAATGATCGGCATCAAAATCGGAGACGTGGATTGCTCGGGCATACCAGGCGTTTCGGGCGACCAACCCGACGACCGCGAACCCGCGCTGCTGAGCCTGCCCGACCGGTTTTTGGAAAAAAATGAAAGCGTGGAAATCGTGCTGCGCAATGTCGGCGCCGCAGAATGGCTGGCGCTTCAATTCGGCTTGTTGTTCGATCCTGAACTGTTGGAAATCGAGGGCGTCGAGGCCGGCGAATTGCCCGGAGCCGAGAGCCTGGCTTTTGCGCAGCCCGAACCCGGGCGGCTCCATCTGGTGTGGCACCAGGCGGAGCCAACCAGCCTCGCAGCAGGAACAGCGCTGCTGAGGCTCCACCTCCGCGATTTGGCGCCGATGCAACTGCAAGAAGCCGTTCGCATTGATCCCTATTGGTTGCGGCCGCGTGCATACGGCTCAACGGGCGCCAGCCGGGCTTTCGCCCTCCTGTTCGGTGAGGCCGGAACAGACGCCGCCGCGGTAGGCGCCGCCTACCCCAATCCGACCACTGGCGGCGCCGCTATCCCGCTTTTTCTGCCTGAAGCCGCCGACGTTCAAGTGCATCTGACTGATTTTCAGGGCAAACTGGTTTTTTCCAAACAACAATTCCTGGAAGCCGGCGCCCGGCAACTGGAACTCCCCGCCGAACTATTCTCCCAATCGGGATTGTACGCCTGGCAGCTC
>JBGAJY010000061.1:0-25919 GCA_044224705.1 Saprospiraceae bacterium | reverse complement strand
CTCATCATCGACAAATGGGATACACTCAATAAACAAATCGAAGGCCGTTTCCGCGTCTCATTTGACATCCGTCAGCCTCGCAACAATCCGGAGAACCCGGAAAAAGTAAAGTTCTGGAAAGGGCAGTTCAGGCTGCCGCTGCGGGAGTGAGGTTTTTCGAAAAGACTTGATCGGGAGCCAATGAGGCATATTCCAGGCATCCGCGCCAGCTTGCACGCAGTGAAAACTCCTCGCGCGGCCAACGTCAAGTCCGCTTACAACATAAAACAGAGCCGCCCGGGAATCAACCCAGGCGGCTCTCTTTTTTATTGATCTTACTCCTGAAAAAGTCTGGCAATACGCAGTTTTACGCCGGCGTACCGCTCTCTTCCTCAAACTCCCTCGCCAGAATATTCACCATGTGCTGCACCGTTTCCTCTTCGAGGTCGGTGCGGCGCACGAGTTCTTCCACGCTGAGTTCGAGCACCTGGCGGGCGGTATCGCAGCCGATGTTTTTGAAGGCTTCGATGACCCAGGCTTCGATCTCGTCGCTGAATTCTTCGAGGTCCACGTCGTCGATTTCGAATTCCTGCTGGTTGTTGCGGTACACGTCGATCTCGAAGCCGGTGAGTTTGGTGGCCAGTTTGATGTTCGAGCCACCCTTGCCGATGGCGAGGCTCACCTGGTCGGCGTCGAGGTACACGGCGGCGCGTTTGCGTTCGTGGTCGAGTTCGATGTTGGTGATCTTGGCCGGCGTGAGGCTGCGCTGGATGAAGAGCGACACGTTGGTCGTGTAGTTGATGATGTCGATGTTCTCGTTGCGCAATTCGCGCACGATGCCGTGGATACGGCTGCCTTTCATGCCCACGCAGGCGCCCACGGGGTCGATGCGTTCGTCGTGGCTTTCGACGGCCACTTTGGCGCGTTCGCCGGGCAGGCGCACGATGTGTTTCACCTCGATGATGCCGTCTTCGATCTCGGGCACTTCGGCTTCGAGCAGTTTTTCGAGGAAGGCCGGATCGGTGCGGCTGAGCATGACAAAGGGCGCGTTGTTGCGCATTTCCACCTTGCGGATGATGCCGCGCACCATGTCGCCTTTGCGGTAATAATCGCCTTTGATCATTTCGAGGCGCGGCAGCACGAGTTCGTTGCCGGTGGCGTCGTCGAGCACGAGCAGGTCTTTTTTCATGATCTGACTCACCTCGCCGGTGACCACTTCGCCCACGCGTTCGGTGTATTTGCGGTAGATCTCGTCTTTTTCGAGTTCCATGATCCGCGATACGAGCGTCTGGCGTGCGGCCATGATGGCGCGGCGGCCGAAGTCTTCGATCGAGAGCTGTTCGTAGCATTCTTCGCCCACTTCGAGGTTGGCATCCACGAGGTGGGCCTCGGAAATGGCGATTTGGGCGCTGTCGTCGGTCACCTCGCCGTCGGGCACGACCTCTCGGACACGCCAGATTTCAAGGTCGCCCTTTTGGGTGTTGACGATAACGTCGAAGTTCTCGTCGTTTTCGTATTTCTTTTTGATCAGGGTGCGGAACACGTCTTCGAGCACGCGCACCATGGTGGGGCGGTCAATGTTTTTGCCGGTTTTGAAGTCGGAGAAAACATCTACTAAGTTTACCATTGGACTTTACTTAAAAGTTGATAACGGTTGAGTTACGTTTACGAAACTTTGAAAGTTTCGTACACGTGTCTGTTTCAAAATGCCAACTGTACGATCGCTTTTTCAATGCGTTCGTAAGGGATCGGCGTTTCGACCTGGACTTGTTTTTTCTTGTTGCCTTCGCGTTCCACGACGGTGTTTTCGAGTACGATGCCGGCGTCGTCGGCGCTTTTGAGCAGGCCGGTTTGCTGGGTTTTGTCGCTCAGGGTGACGGTCAGCTGACGACCGATATTTTTGCGGTACTGGCGTGTGAATTTCAGGGGGCGGGCAATGCCGGGGCTGCTGACTTCAAGCACGTATTTTTCACCGAGCCAGCCGTTTTCGTCGAGGTATTTTTCGAGGTGGCGGCTGATGCTCTGGCATTTTTCAAAGGTCATTCCCGAGTCCGAATCGGCGAACACGTTGAGGTGCTGACCGGGTTTCAGTTCAATTTCCACGGTAAAACAATCGGCGAACGCTTCGTCGGTCGTATATTTTTCTTCGAGCAAAAGGGCGATGCGATCAATCAACTCCATGGCTGGTTTTTTCGTCATTGGCCTGAAAATCAGGCAGATATAAACAAAAGAGGGAACTTTTGGTTCCCTCTCGTGCAAATGCGATCAGATTTGTACCACAAAGGTACGATGCATTTTTCAGACGGCAAAACAACACTTATTCGGTCCGGTTTTCTTTTTCCTGCAAATCTTTGAGCAGGAGCCGCAGGGCGCCGGCGGAGAGGAATATCTCGACAAGGGAAATAAACAAGGACGCGATCATCAGCAGCAGGCTCACCGCAAACAACACCTTGGCCCAGAGTTGCCAGCCTTCATAAATGAAAAACATGGTGACGACGCACATCAGGAGGCTGCCCACGCCCAGCACCTGCATCAAACGGATGAGCATGAGCCGACGCCGCAAATTGGAGATCTGGTAAATCAGGTGCATTTGCTGCTTCTGCTGGTAGTCCGAATACAGTTTGCGGATCAGGTTGGCCATGGCGAGGAACTTGTTGGTATAAGCCAGCATGAGCAGCGACACGGCAGGGAACAACAGGGCGGGGGTTTGAATGGTCAGTTCCATGATGCAGACAGAAAACAGTTTTGACGGGGCAAAGTTGAAAAGTCTCTTGTTTGTTTCTCGCAGACGTCCGCAGACCTTTCCGCAGACGTCCGCAGAAAAATTTACGCAAGGCGTTTCTGCGGACGTCTGCGGAAAGGTCTGCGAACATCTGCGCGAAACAACATCTGCGCGAAACAAAAAAGCCCCGAATCCTTGCGGTCCGGAGCCTTTCAAACAGGGTTGTTATTTTTCTAAAACTCAAATCGGGAAAGTGTGCGCGTGACCGTTCACGGTGACCGTCACGGTGCCGTTGCCGTTGAAAACGAGGGTTCCGTTCACGGTTTGGGAAGTGCCCTGACCGTTGGTGGCGGTCATGAGGAGCGTGCCCGTGCCGCCGGTGATCTGGTAATCGGATTTGCGGAGTGTGAGACCGGAAAGGGCAATTTCCGTGGTGACGTTGAGCGTGGGGTCCACGCGGCGCAGGTTGCCCGTAAGGTCGCCGGCGAGGGTGTAGGAGCCATTGACGACGTAGTCTGTGGCCGAAGGCGCCAGTCCGGTGAAGGTCAATTGGCCGGTGGATTGTTCGTTGCCGGTCCAGTTGTTGTTGCTGAACGTGCCCAGGCCGCTGATGTCGACCGAAGCGCTTTGCGGCACGTTGAGATCGCTGCAATCGAGCAGCCAGGCGAGGTTAAAGGTGTAGTTGTAACTGGCAGCTCCCGCCGAATTGCTTTTTTGAAAACTAGTGTCGCCGGGCACGTCGCAGGTTTGCGGGACGCTGGCGAGGATCTCCGCCATGTCGACTGTGGGCATGGTGGCGCCGGCGGTGCGCTCGGCCACAGCGGCTTCGGCGATTTCGGCGGCTTCGGATTCGGAGAGCAGCGCGACGATTTCTTCGGCGTTTTTACGGCAGGCGATCAGGGAAAACAGGGCGGCGCACAGGGTGAGCGTCAGGGCACGGAAATTCAAACGATTGATTTGCATAACGTTTTGGATAGTGGGTTGGTGAATGTGTGGAATTCAAATCGGCTGATGAGACAAAGGTGGGCGGCGGGGAGGGCGCGAAAAAAATCCCCTCAACCAACGGCGCGTTTGGCTCAACCGCCGGGGCCGGGCGGCCCGTTGGTTGAACTTTGGCGACCGTTGGTTGAATGCCCGTTGCCGGTACAGGTGCCCGGCGGATAATTTTGAAGAAAAATAACGGGCCTGCCGACTAAACCCTCCGGCCCCTTTTCTATCCAAAAACACACTCGTCATGTTCGACCCGACCGATTTTTCCGCCGCCCGCTGGCTGATCACCCCGATCATCATATTTGCACGCTACGCCGTGGTGAGCGGCATTTTTTTTCTTCTTTTTTACGTCTGGAAACGCCGTGCCTGGCTGTTCCGGAAAATCCAGCAGCGCTTTCCGGACGACCGGGATTACCGCCGCGAGATCGGCTATTCCTTCCTGACAGCCTGCATTTTCGGCATCATGGCCTGGCTGTGGCTGGGCACGCCCCTGCGCAGCTGGACACGGTTTTATACCGACATCAATGAGTACGGACTCCCCTGGCTGCTGCTCAGCGTTCCGCTGACGTTGCTGATCCACGACGCATATTTTTACTGGATGCACCGGCTGATGCACCATCCGAAGATGTACCGCCGCGTGCACCTGGTGCACCACCGCTCGGTGAATCCGTCGCCCTGGGCTGCTTACGCTTTTCATCCGCTGGAAGCGGTGCTGGAAGCCGGCATTGTGCCGGTCCTGCTGATTGTGATGCCTTTGCATCCGGTTGCATTTCTGGCTTTTATCACCCTGATGTTGTGGTTCAATGTGTATGGCCACCTGGGATATGAAATTTTTCCGAAAAGCCTTTATCAACACCCGCTGGGGCGCTGGCTGAACACCTCGATTTACCACAACCAGCACCATGAACGGTTCACCGGTAATTACGGCCTGTATTTCACCATTTGGGACCGCCTGATGGGTACCTTGCGCTCCGACAGCGCGGCCAGGGTGGACGAGGTGCACCAACAAATTGCCGGTCAAAAACAGACTATTCACCATTCAAGAAGCAACACTACCATGTCAAAAACGAACAAAAGCGCCCTGACGGCCTTGCTCCTGGCTTTCATCGCCCCAGGTCCGCTGTCGGCGCAAAACATCAACTGGGCCACCGACATCGCACCGATCCTGTACGAGCATTGCGTGAAATGCCACCGCGACGGGGGCATCGCCGGCTTTTCCCTGATTGGCTACGACAATGCCTTTTCCAACCGATATTCCATCGCCGACGCCACGGCCGAACGCCGCATGCCCCCATGGAAAGCCGATCCGACGTACCGCCATTTCGCCCATGAAAATATCCTGAGCGCAGATCAGATCCAGCGCATCCAGGACTGGGTATCGGCCGACGCCCCTTCGGGCGACCTGGCTGCGGCGCCGCCCGACCCGGTGTTCGCCATTGGCTCGGAGATCGGCATGCCCGATCATGTTTTGCAAACGCCATTGTACACCATGACGGCCTCGGCCGACGAATACCGCTGCTTCGTGGTACCCAACGGGCTCCTGCAAACAGCTTTTCTGCGCGGCCTGGAAGTGATTCCCAGCAACCACCAGGCCATTCACCACGTGCTCATTTTTGAAGACACGACCGGTCAGGCGGAGCTGAACGACCTGGCCACACCTGAGCCAGGCTATGCCCAATTCGGCGGCATCGGGGTACAGGGAGCCCGGCTCGTGGGCGCCTGGGTACCCGGCTCGCGCAGTTCCTTGCTGCCGCCGTTCATGGGCGTCAAACTGACGCCGGGGGCCGATCTGGTGTTGCAAATTCACTATCCGGCCAATGCGCAGGGCCTGAGCGCCAATACCACAGTGAATATGTTTTTCACGCCGACCAACCAGGGGATCCGGGAGGTGAGTATCGCACCATTTATTAATCATTTTCCGCCTTCGCTCGACAATTACCCGCTCGCCATTCCGCCCAACCAGGTCAAAACCTACCACGCCAGTTTCACCGTTCCGGTAAATGCCTCCATCATTGGTGTGGCGCCGCACATGCACCTGATCGGCCAGAGCGTCACCTGTTTTGCTCGAACAGTGGCCGGCGATACCATTCCGCTGATCCGGATACCCGACTGGGATTTTCACTGGCAGGGCTCCTACCTGTTCCAGAAGGTGCAAAAGGTGCCCATTGGAGCCAAAGCCCATGCCTACGTCACCTACGACAACACCCTGAACAACGACCAGAACCCCTCCGATCCGCCGCAATACGTCTTTCAGGGCGAGGCCACGACCGATGAAATGCTGCTCGTGTACTTCACCTACATGCTCTACCAGCCGGGCGACGAGAACATCGTGCTCGACAGCACCCTGCTCAGCAGCGGCACTGCTACCCTGCCCGATCCGCGCCTGAGGGCCCTGACACTGTCGCCGAATCCGGCCGGCGAGCGTTTGCAAATGGAATATGAACTGCTGGAAACGGCTGACATTCAAGCCAGTATCCTGAGTCCGGACGGGCGGGTGCTCAAAATATTTGCGCTGCGCCGCGACCAGGCCCCGGGCATCCAGCGCGATGAAGCCGAGCTGGGCGATTTGCCGCCGGGACTTTATTTTGTGCAAATACAAACCGATAGCGGAAAGGCGCCGCTGGTCGGGAAGTTTGTGAAGAACTGAACTTTGTTGTGTTTCACGCAGATGTTGTTTCGCGCAGATGTCCGCAGATTTTTGCGCAGATTTTACGCAGAAAAAATAGGCAACGGTTTTCTGCGTAAAATCTGCGCAAAAAATCTGCGGACATCTGCGCGAAACAACCATTAGCAGGAAATCAAGTATCCATGCCAACGTTTGTCTCCTCTCTGCTTTCCGGGCGCTCCCGGCTGGTGACCCACCTGACGGGCTGGGCAATGGTGTTTATCTCGTTTTTCTACCTGCTCAATCAGGTGCGGCCGCCGGCGGAAGCCCTGGCCCGTACGCTGGTCAACATGGCGTTTCTGCTTGCTTTGTTCTACGGCAACGCCAAATTCCTCGTGAACCGGTACCTGGAAACCGGTCGATACCCGCGCCTGGTCGTTTATCTCCTGGTCTTTTGGCTGGGCATGGCCGCCCTGCGCGCCTGGGTGGAACTGCACCTGTTCGGCGGCAGCATTTTTGCGGGCGGACAAGGAACGGGGCCCAACTGGACGCGCATGTTTGTGGCGTACACGATTTCTTTCTTTTTACTGCTGTTGTTCAGCACTTTATACCAATTGGTGGAGAACCGGCAAGCGCTGGAATTGCGCCACCAGGAACTTGAAACCCGCCATGTGGAAGCCCAATTGAACTACCTCAAAGCCCAGATCAACCCGCATTTTTTGTTCAATACCCTCAACAACATCTACGCCGCAGCAACGCTCCGTCACCCGCGAACGGCCGATATGGTGCTGCGGCTGAGCGATCTGCTGCGCTACGTGACCTACGATGCACAGGCGGAACGCGTTGCGCTGGAGCAGGAAATTGCACAAATCCGGGCCTATCTCGAACTGTTTGAGCTGAAATCCGAGCACCCGCAACCCATCCAATTTACCGTGGAGGGCCACACTGCAAATGTTCAAATCGAGCCCGTGCTGTTGTTGCCTTTGGTGGAAAATGCGCTGAAACACGGCGATCTGGATACCAACCCTGCCGGGTTCCTGCATATTTTACTGTGCTGCTCCCCCGGCGAAATGGTGTTTGAGGTAAAAAACACCTTCAGCGCGGCCGTTGAGCAAAAAGACGTCATGGGCGGCGTCGGGCTGGAAAATATCCGGCGACGGCTGGAACTGAATCATCCGGGACGGCATGAATTCCGGGCAGAGGAGAAGGAAGGAGTGTTCACCGTGGTTTTGAGGATAATGATGAATGATGAATGATTTTTCAGATTCCTATGAAAATCAAGTGCTTATTTGTCGACGACGAGCATCTGGCGCTGAGCCTGCTGGAAAATTTCATCCAACGGCTTCCGGATTTGGAACTCGTGGAGAAATGCCGCAGCCCCATCCGCGCAGTCGAGTTGCTGCAAAGTCAGCCCGTTGATCTGTTGTTTTTGGACATTCAAATGCCCCTGCTCAATGGAGTCAATCTGCTTCGAGCGGTGTCGCGCCGGCCGGTCACCATTTTCACCACGGCCTATCCACAGCATGCCCACGAGGCTTTCGACCTGGATGCGGCCGATTATTTGCTCAAACCTTTCTCCTTTGAACGCTTCGAACACGCCGTGCAGAAGGCCCGCGGCTTGCTGCAATCGCGCCAGCCAGCCGGGCAGGAGCGCCCGGAGGGTTATATCACCGTAAAGGCCGACCGGCAATGGGTCAAAATTCCGCTGGCCGATATCTGTTACGTGGAAGGCTGGAAGGAATACGTCAAAATTTTCACGACTGCCGGAAAGGTGATCACCCTGGAAAGCATGAACAACCTGGAAAACACGCTTCCTGCCGCTCATTTCCTGCGGGTACACAAGTCGTTTATCGTGGCCCGCACGGTGGTTCGCCGCCTCGACGGCGACAATCTGCTGCTGGCCGACGGCGCGCGCGTGCCGGTGGCCAGGGCGCGAAAACGCGAGGTGACGGCGGCATTGTTCGGATAAGTGCCGCCTTGGACAAAAGAGGGGATTAAAGGTTTGATGATCAAACCTTTAATCCCCCGTTGTTTTTTTTTTAACAAACCAAAAATTTATACGACGGCGGCTTTCTCCCGGCTGCGCATATAAAACCACAAAGCCCCGAAGGCCAGCACCAAAAACACCGGCAATAAATTGATCACTCCAAGCACGTTTTGCCCTGCTGCCAGTTCAATTTTGTCGGCGGCAAGTCCCTCGGCCGCAAGGCGTGTTTTTTCGCCGTCGAGGCGCGGGCCGATAAAGAAGGTCTGAAAAGCCCAGTTGCCCAGCATGCCCACACCACCCATGAGCGAGAGCCCCAATGCGCCGCTTTTGGGAATGTATTCATTCACAAAACCCAGCATGGTGGGCCAGAAATAACAGACCCCCAGGGCAAAAACCACGGCGGCCACATACAAGGCCGAACCTTCCATCGTGCGCAGCATCCACAATCCCACCACGGCGATAATTGCCGAAGCCAGCAAGACCCCGCTGGGATTGAGTTTGTGGATGATCGGCTCGCCGAAATACCGCCCCAGGGCCATTACGCCGCTGCCGAGCGCCAGGATCAGCAGGGCGTCCGCGCCGGCGCTGCCAAGCAATTTGTCGATCCATTGATTCGTCGACAGTTCCGTATTGGCCGTAAAAAACATGCACAAAGCCATAAAAAGGAACAAGGGCGACACCACGGCGGCAAACATTTCACGGGTCGAGACCCCCGATTCGACGCGTTCGGTGCGCGGGAAAGTTTGACCGAAAAACATCCAGCCGTACACCAGCGTCGGGATCAGGATGGACGCAACCTGCAATTGCCAGCCCATGCCCAGGTGCTGCATACCCGTGGATAGCAAAGCCCCGATGACGATCCCGCCCGGAAACCAGACGTGGAACTTGTTGAGCATCGCGGTTTTGTTTTTGGTGTACATCGACGCCACCAATGGATTGCAAACCGCCTCGACCATCCCGTTGGCGAAACCGACCAGGAAGGTGGAGATGAAAAGCGTCCAGAATCCACCCGCGAAAATGGTCAGCAGCAGCCCCAAAAGGTGCGACGCGAAGGCCACAGTCATCAGGCGTTTCATGCCGAACTGATCTACAAAAAATCCGCCCAGCGTGGTGGCGACCGGGAATCCGAAGAACGCCATGCCAGCAATCCAGCCCAGTTCGGTATCGGTTAAATGGAACTCCTTGCCCAGCGGGGCCAGCATGCCAGCCCGGATGGCAAAGGTCATCGAGGTGACGGTCAGGGCCATGCAGGAAGCGTTGAACAGTCGGGTTGGGTGAATGTCGGACATACGATCAGGATGGTTTTCGTTTTGAAAAATATTGAACGGTCAAATGTAGAAAAGCCGGAATCGATTTGGGCGAATAGTGGGGTCCTGGCAAAATAATTTCACCGTGCTCTGCCCCTGACACAGAGCACAATAGGTCTGTTTTGTTTAATTTTTACAAAACTATTTAGAAAATAAGTTAAACAAAATGAATTTTGACGGCGTTTCAGGGTCACTTCTATTCACTTTTCACCTCCAAACGTATCGATCCGATTTTATGAAAAATCTCCTTTTTGCCTTCCTGTTCCTGCTTGGCGGCGCGGCCGTTTTCACTTCCTGCAAAGACGACAACCCGACTGTTTTGCCCAACAACATCACCGACCTGGCCGCCGCTACGCCCGAATTGAGCACTCTGCTCGAGGCAGTCAAATACGCCGGTCTGGAAGATGTGCTGAACGGTAATACCGCCGGTAAATTCACGGTCTTCGCACCGACCAATGCCGCTTTCAGTGCGTTATTGAGCTCCCTTGGAGTGACCAAACTGAGCGACCTGCCCAGTAGCGCCGTGAAAGACATCCTGTTGTACCACGTCGTGAGTGGCGACGTGCGCTCAAACGCCCTGAGCACCGGATATGTGCCTTCGTCGCTCAATTTCACAGGCAGCACCTACCCGCTCAGTCTTTTTGCAAATGTCAGCTCGGGTGTTAAAATCAACGAAGCCAACGTGACCCTGGCTGATGTGGTGGCCGACAACGGTGTTGTGCACGTGGTGGACAAAGTGCTGGTGCCTCCGACGGTGGTGAACCATGCCCTGAACAACCCCAATTTCAGCACGCTCGTGGCAGCACTGACCCGCTCCGATCTGGGCGTCGACTATGTGAGCATCCTTTCCGGAACGGGTCCTTTCACGGTTTTCGCTCCGACCAATGCTGCTTTCACGGCCCTGCTCACGGAATTGGGCGCTTCAAGCCTGAACGACATCCCGGCAGCTACCCTCAACAGCGTGCTGCAATATCACGTCGTCAGCGGCGCCAACGTGCGCTCGGGCCAGCTCACCGACGGCCAGGAAGTAACCACGTTCCAGGGCCAAAAACTGACCATCGACCTCGACGGCGGCGCTAAAATCATCGACGCCAACAACCGCGTAGCCAATATCGTGGCAGTGGATGTGCAGGGTGCAAACGGAGTGATCCACGCCATCGACAAAGTGATCCTACCACAGTAAGCAACTGTCTTAGATTGATGACTCAAAGGAAAACGGCGGCCCGCAAAAGCGCGGAGCCGCCGTTTCTGTTTTACCGCCGAGGTCGTTTTTTTGACCACATAAAGGGCACATAAAGGGCACATGAAGGGCACATGAAGCAAGGGAAATGGGTTGGGGAGATGTCGGCCAGTCTTTAATGCTTCGGGAGGGCCGAATAGTACTCGTTGACGAACTGGATCATTCCTTCTTTGAAAAGGTGCCGGACGTTGAAATTAAAGAGGATGCCTTTGGGTCTCCGAAGGATTTTCATGTAGGTTATCAACTGGGCTTCGTGAATGGCCTTTAATTCTGAAACCGATTTATTTTCCACCACGACGAGGTCTTCCACTAATATATCCAGGCGCAGGTCGCAATCCAGAACGGTCGATTTATACGGTACCAATACCTTTTGTTGGGCTGATGTGCGAAGACCTTTCTGGTTCAGTTCGTGCAAAAGTGCTTGTTCATAAAAACTTTCGAGCAAGCCGGGGCCGATCAAGCGGTTCACCTCGATAGCACAGCCGACAATTTGATAAGTCAGTTCATTGATTGTTCGTTGAGTTATCATTTTACCACTGAGATTGTTTTTTTGACCACATAAAGGACACATGAAGGGCACATAAAGGAAAAAGGTGTTCGCTTGGTTTGTATCAAAGGCTTGGCTCAGGCTCAAAATTTATTTCAAAAAATTGCCACCCAAACGGCTCGTTTCCCCAATCACTCCTACCCCTTTCCTTCCCTTTATGTGCCCTTCATGTGTCCTTCATGTGGTCAAAAAACAACCTCAGTGGTAAAAATCACAAGCGCCGGATCTTGATATTCTTGTACCACACCCCATCCCCGTGGTCCTGCAATGCAATTTTCCCTTTGCGTGCCTTTCCGAAGCCCGGCATGTCCTTGAACTTGCTGCCGGCGATCATTTTCGGCCACTCGGGCGAGTTCTGGTCGTATTCGACGAGTTTGCGGTAGTTCAGCCAGTGTTCGATTTTACCGTTTTTCGACACGAGGCGCACGTGGTTCCACTCGCCGGCGGGTTTTACGGTTTCATATTTACAGGCGATCATGTCGTAAAGGTCGCCGGCGCGGTGTTTGGGAATGCGCGAGTCGGGGTGACAGACATTGTCGAGCACCTGCATTTCCGGGCCGGTTTGCCATACGTACTGGTACTTCGCGGCGTCTTCCACGACGTTGTAAATGATGCCTGAATTACCGCAGGGCGCGATGCGCCAGTCGAGTTCAAGTTCAAAATCCTGGTATTCGTCGTTGGTCAGAATGTCGCCGCCTTCTTTTTGTTGCCATTCGCCGGCTTCCTTCGGTTTGGTCTCCAGGTGAATCGCATTGTCGGCGACGACCCAGGCTGCCCCGATGGTAGTTTTACCGTAGTTGTGCCAGCCGTTGAAAGTCTGGCCGTCGAAGAGCAGGGCCCAGCCGTCGGCTTTTTCCTTGGCGCTCAGGGTGTTGTCGGCAAGCGGGGTCACAGGTGGGTGTTCGCGTTTTTCGCCCGGAGCATCCGTCGGGATATTGTTGAGGGTGTACCAGGCATCAGTGGTCCAGATTTCGTGCCCCAGGTCGCTGAGCGGCAGGTTGCGCAGGTGGATATTGACCACGTGGCCGGGTTTGAGGCCTGGGATTTCCAGAAACACTTTTTTGCGGTCGGCCGATACGGAAGCGGACACGACGTTCAGGGTTTCTTCATCCATTTTGGGTCCGCCGTAGTTGACGGTCGGTTTGTACCACCACTGTTTGACGAGGTAGCTGTATGCATCCCAGCCCTCGCCTTCGCGAAGCGGTTCGGTGAATTCGATCTCCATACCATTTGTTTTGGCGCGCACCGCGAGCATTTCGAACACCGAGGTGCCGTTGTATTTCAGGCGCTGAAGGCCGTACCAGAGCTTGCCTTCCTGGCCCCAGTTGCCCGGGTTGCCGATCATGCCGACGTAGAGTGCCCCGTCGGGACCCCAGGCCAGGCGGTGCGTACCGCCTTCGAGGCCTTGTGTAAAACGGAACACACAGCCTTGCATGTCGCCGTTAACGGTTTCGGTAAATACGCGCTGCAAGCCGCCATAACACACGTCGCCGAAAATGATGTGGCCCTGATACGGGCCGTCCTTGAGGAAGGAGGGCTGTGTGGGTGAGTTGCCGATCTCGTCCTGCGGCAGCCAAACCACGGGCTGTTGCACGGGCATATTGGCCACAGCAAGGCTGTCGACGGAGTAGGAATTAAAAAACGCACCGGGTTTGACCAGCAGCAGTTTAGAGGAAGGCAGCCAGTCGCCCTGGTTATCGGTGATGAAAATCTCCCCATTGGGACCCAGGCCGACGCCGTCGGGGGTGCGCAGGCCGCGGGCGATGAATTCGATGCTGCCGTTTTGGCGGCTGATTTTCACGCATTTACCGCGGTCCACGATCTGGGGGCGGGCGCTGGCGCCGCCGGGCATGATGGCTGTGGCCAATGCGGCGTAGAAAAAGCCGTCTTTGTACGCCAGGCCGAAGGCGAATTCATGGAAATTGGCCGAAGCCAGCCAGCCTTTGGCAAAGCACTGGTATTCGTCGATGATGTCGTCGCCGTCCGTGTCGATCAGTTTGGTGAGTTCCTGTTTTTGGAGTACGAAAATGGTGTCATCGACCACTTTCACACCGAGGGGCTCGGCCAGGCCTTTGGCGATGCGCTTGACCTTGATCTTTTTCGGGTCGCCGCTGGACACATTTTCCAGCAAATAAACGCCGCCCATGGCGTCCCAGGTGGACACTACGAGGCGTCCGTCGCTGAGAAAATCCATACCTGCGACTTTGCACAAAAACTCGTCGGGGCGTGCCTGTGATAAGGAATAAGCCGGGTGGACGTCCTTCAGCGGCGCCCCGTCGCCGGGAATAGCCGTGGAGCCGCCGCCCATGATCATGACGCCATCGGGCGCCTCGCCTTTGCGGTGGGCAAAATTGGTCGCGGGGATGGTTTTGAACTCGGGGTCTCCTGCGCGTGCCCATTTGAGGGTAAGGCCACGGCCGCCGCCGGCCTGGAAGTAATCGATCCGGACGGGGTGATAGCCGGCACGCAGCGCCACTTCGGCTTCTTTGGGCTCGGAGCCATGCCAGCCATCGTTGTTGATGAGCAACTGGCCGTCGACAAACAGGCGGGAGCCGTCGTCGGAGCTGAGTTGGAGCACCACATTGTCGTCTTTGTCCACAAACAGATAGCCGTCGGCCTGAAGGGCAAAATTGTCTTTGTAATCGCCAAATCCGTCGTTGCCCGCGTCGATGCTGCCGGCTACACCTTCGGTGGATGCTTTTCCCGTAAAATTGATGTCGGCAAAGGTGTTGGGGGCTTTGGCCAGCTGGAAGATCCGGGTTTGCAGGCCTGGTGAGAGGTTGTGGTCGTCCACGGCTTCGGGCCGCAGCCATTGGCTGGCGGGTATATCGGCCAGGCTTTTGGCTGCGGTCCCGCCTTCGCCGTCGTCTTCGCCTTCGTCGAGGGAAAGTACGTAGGCCACCATCGATTTGGCATCGTCGGGTTGGAGGTCGGGGTGGGCGCTCATGGCCGCCACGCCCCAAACGCCGGCACCGCCGGCCATGACTTTTGCAGCCAGTTTTTCGATGTTTTCAGGGGTGTTTTTGTAGCGTTCCGCGATTTGGGCATAGCCCGGACCCACGGTTTTGACCTGCGGGTTGTGGCAGGTACGGCAGTCGCTTTTGGCCATGATGCGTTCGCCGGGGCTGATGTTGGCCTGGCTCTCCGCTTCTTTTCGCCGATCCAGGTCGAAGGGGTTCGGAATATACGGCAGTCCGACGAACATAGCGGTAAAGCGCGTCGGACCGTCCTTGCGCAGCGTGAGCTCGCCGTCGACGGCCATAGCGCTGAGGTTGTCGGCGATGCGCGGCAGGGGTTGGGCGTCCAGTGTTTTCCAGGCGCCGTTGGTTTCGATGGCCGAGGCGGCGGCCACGCTGGCGACATTGGCGCGCAGGGCCACTTCGGCGCCCTCGGGCACGCCGGAGAGGGTGAAGGTGCGCTGAAAACCGCGCTGGCGATCCACCATGACCATTTCGGGTTGTTCGTTCACCCGGATGCGGCGGCCGTCGGCCATCACGAGGTCGTACATGATTTCGGCGTGGCCGTCCCTGGTGTAGCGGTGGCCTTTGTAGTCGGTCCGGGGCGTTTCGGCAGTGCTGCCGGAGCGGACGATCCAGGGTTGGCGGTGCGTATTTTCAAACCAGGAGGCGCCGACACTCATCGGCTGCGGTCCGTGGCGCATGTTGTACACGGCGCCTTCGAAGGCCACGCTGCCGCTCCAGGCTTTGTACAGCGAACAGGAGTCGGTAGAATACGCCACCCAGAGGTGGTCGTCAAGAGCGAAGGTGATCATACGCGCCCGTTTGTCGAGCACGGAGCGGAACACCCAGGGGTCGTTGGGTCGGGCCGAGGCGGGAATCGCGGCGGTTTTATCGCGGCGGGTGGCGAAAAACCAAAGTGTGAGAAGGCCGAGGGCAAGCAGCAGGAAAAGCGTACGAGATTTGAGCATCATGCAATAGAAATAGTGGAATGACAGGGAAGAGTAAACGCAGATGGCGTTTAGAGCAAAACATTTTTTGGCAATCCGGGAAAAGCGTGGCGGGCAAATTTGGCAAGAGCAGCGGCGAAGTTAGATTTTGAGGTGTTTTTGAACAGGAAAATTTTAGCGCAGGTTGTCTTTTTTTGAATGTGCAGGCCTCTTTCCGCAACGCTTTTAGAAAACCGGGGCATTTCCCAACGATTTCCACTTTTAAGGCGTCTTTGCTCCAAAAAGACCGTCATGAAATATTTCTGCTTTTTCCTGTTCCTTACCGCACTTTTCTCCTGCCGCGACCGCCGCGAGTACCTCCTGCCCGATCCGGGCAACCATATCCGTTTCAGCGACATGCAGATCGGGCAGACATCCCGCTACCTCCGCCTGTCGGGAGAGAATTACTACGATCCCAATAATTTCAACTTTACCTACCTGGCCGACACGCTCGAACTCCGGATCATCGGCGCCGATGCGAACGGTTATTTGATCGAAGAAAAACTGGCGCCCGGCTCGGCCTGCCTGAACGGCGGCGTCTTTCTGCCCGATGCGGATTCGACTTTTGTAAATTATTGGAAAATTGAAAACGATACGGTATCGCTGCATTCGGCCAATGGCTCGTTCTGGCCGTACAGCCATTTGGTTGACGATGCGTTCGCCTTGCCATTGACCAGCTTCACCGAGCCCATTGTTGAAATACAAGGCTGGAAAACCAACCATTCCTACACCGAATCCTATTGGACGGGCGTCGATCCGGCATACACCCTTTTTGGACATTTTTACGCCGACCTGAACATCCTCACCGACAACCGGCCGATGGCTACCGACGGCCCCGGGGCTTTGTTTGTTTACAGCCGCGAAAACGGCATTGTCAAAACGGCATCTTACAGCTGGTGGACGCAAACCGGGGAGGGCTGGGATTTGTTGCCGGATTAGTTGTTGGCGGGGCAGACCTCGGAGGTCTTCGAAGACCTCCGAGGTCTGCCCCGCCAACAACCATCAAACCAGCATCCCCGCCAGCGTAGCCGACAAATACGACGCCAGCGTACCCGCGATCAGTGCCCGGAAACCCAGGCGCGCCAGGTCGGCCCGGCGATCGGGCTCGAGGGCGCTGATGCCGCCGATCTGAATACCTACCGAACCGAAATTGGCAAAACCGCAAAGCGCGAAACTGACGATGGCGAGGGCTTTGGGGCTCAGCGCGTCTTTTACCTTGGTGAGTTCCACGTAGGCGACAAATTCATTGGCCGCCAGTTTCAGGCCCATGAGCGAACCGGCCGTGAAAATCTCCGAACTGGGCACGCCCATTGCCCAGGCAAAACCGGCGAACACCCAACCCAGGATGGCCTGCAGGCTCCATTCCGGATAACCAACCCAGCCACCCACACCGCCGAGGATATAGTCGATAAAAGCGATCAGCGCCAGGAAGCCGACGAGCATGGCGAGCACGTTCATACCGACGCGCAGGCCGTCGGAGCAACCCGCCGAAATGGCGTCCACGATGTTGGAATGGCTTTTTTCCACCTTGAGTTTGACGGTGCCTTTGGTTTCCGGCTCGCCTGTTTCGGGGTGCATGATCTTGGCAATGGCCAGGGCGCCCGGAGCGGCCATGATACTCGCCGCGATGAGGTATTCAGCCTTCACCCCGAACATGATATAAGTCGCCATCACGCCCCCGGCGATGCAGGCAAAAGAACCGGTCATGGACGACATGAGTTCGGACGTCGTCATGCCGCGCAGGTAGGGCCGGATCATGATCTGGGCTTCTACCTGACCCACAAAGGCGCTGGAAATATTGCTCAGCGCCTCAGCGCCGCTCACCCGCATGAAGAAGTTCATAGCCTTGGCGAGCAGCTCCACGATCTTTTGCATCAGCCCGATATGGTAAAAGATATTAACCAGGCAAGCCACGAAAATGATGGTCGGAATGATTTTGAAAAAGAAAATAAACCCGCCGAAAAATATGCCCTGGCCGTGTGGGTCGAAGGCCAGTGGCTGACCGTCGTTGGCCTTCACGGCGCCGTCGATCACTTTTTGAAACGCCTGGTTGTGGGCCAGAATGCCAAAAACGAACTGGGCGCCGGCATCCGAAAAGCTGAGCACCTTGGTCACCGCCTCGCCCAGCCATTTAAAAAAAGCCTGGCCCACCCAGGTTTTGAGGATAAAAACGGCCAGTCCGGCCTGCAGCAAAAGGCCCATCCCAACCGTACGATAGTTGATTGCCTTGCGGTTGTTGGAAAGTAAAAATGAAATGCCGAGAATGAGCACAATACCGAGGAGTCCAGTGAGACGGTCCATTTCTTAACGAGTGAATGAGTGAATGGGCGAATGCGTGAATGGGCGAATGCGGGAAATAGGTTAATTTCAGAAACGCCCTGAATCGGAATGCCGAAAAGTACGCGTAGCAAGCGGTTTGCAAAAGTTTTTGCCCAAAAGCCTACTTTCGCCCGGCTTGAATAACTGCTGATTTGGTGATGTGGTGATTTGGGTGATGGAATCACATGGAGCCTTTTATGCCAGCCCATCACCAAATCACCGCAACACCCAATCAGCAACCTTCAAATTACCCAACTTTTCATAAGCATGACACCATACCTTATTGGCATAGCAGGCGGCAGCGGCTCGGGCAAAACGAGTTTTATCCGCGCCCTGCGCGACGAATTCCCCGAACAACAACTCTGCATCCTCTCCCAGGACGACTACTACCTGCCCCGCGACCAGCAACACCGCGACCAGAACGAAGAGTACAACTTCGATCTGCCCAAGTCTTTTGATAAAAAAGCCTTTTACGGCGACGTGCAAAGACTACTCGAAGGCGACACCGTCACCCGCCTGGAATATACGTTCAACAACCCCGACGCCAAGCCGAAAACCCTGGTATTCAAGTCGGCCCCCGTCGTGATTCTCGAAGGGCTTTTCGTTTTTCACTACAAAAAACTGATGCCGCTGTTCGACTTGAAAGTGTTCCTGTACGCCAAGGAAAACCTCAAGATCATCCGTCGCATCCACCGCGACCAACGCGACCGCGGCTACCCGATCGACGACGTGCTGTACAAATACCAGTACCACGTGCTGCCCGCGTACGAACGGTACATCCTTCCGTATAAGGACGAAGCCGACCTGGTGATCAACAACAACCGCGACGACTACCGCGATTTCAAACGCGGCCTCTCGGTGCTGACGGGTTTTCTGCGCGACAAACTGCGGACGGAAAAGTGATCAGGAAATCCCCCTTTCCGGAAACTTTTTTGGCCAAAAAGGCTTTACCCAGCGCATGAAACTATCCGGCGATTCCGCTTCCGGCCCCCTCTACTCTACCCCGTTTCTGCTGCTTTGCCTGTCGCACGGGCTGTTTGCCGGCAGTTTCAACATGATGCTGCCCGAACTGCCTTCCTACCTCGAATCGCTCGGCGGCGGCGAACACAAAGGTCTCATCATCGCAGTATTCACCCTCACCGCCGGCTTGTCGAGGCCGTTCAGCGGCAAACTGGCCGACACCATCGGCCGAATGCCGGTGATGTACATCGGTGTGCTGGCATGTGTCGTTTGCGGGCTGTTGTACCCCGTCCTGGCCTTTGTCAGCGGCTTTTTGTGGCTGCGTTTTTTCCACGGATTTTCAACGGGTTTTAAACCCACCGGCACTTCGGCCTACGTGGCCGACATCGTGCCGGCGCAACGGCGCGGCGAAGCCATGGGCATCCTGGGCGTCTGCCTGAGCATCGGCGCATCGGCCTCCCCGCCGCTGGGCAGCTGGCTGTCGTCGCATTATTCGATCAACGTCATGTTCTACGCCTCCACGGCACTGGCGGCCCTGTCGATGATTATTCTGTTCAACATGACCGAGACCCTGCCCGAAAAACAACCCTTCGCCATGGAACACCTCCGGGTGGGGCGTCACGACATTTTCGATCCGCTGGCCCTGCCGGCAGCGGCGGCGATGTTGTGCTGCTATTTCAGCTACGGCGTCATCCTGACCCTCGTGCCCGACCTGAGCGACGCCGTGGGGGTGACCAATCGCGGCACCTTCTTCACCATTTTCACGCTGGCCAGCGTGACGACGCGTTTTTTTGCAGGAAAAATATCCGATCAACTGGGTCGCGTGCCCGTGCTCAAAGCCTCGGCCGTTCTGATCGCCGCCGCCATGGCCGCCTTCGCCAATACCCAATCGCCGGCCATGCTGTACGTGTCTTCGGTCCTGTTCGGCCTGGGCATCGGCATTTTCTCCCCGACGATCACCGCCTGGACGGTCGATCTGGGCGATCCCGAACGCCGTGGCCGCGCCCTCGCTACCATGTACATTGCCCTCGAAATCGCCATTGGCGGCGGCGCGGCCCTGTCCGGCTGGTATTACGCCAATGCCGTTGGACGCATGCCCGCGGTGTTTTATGCGGCGGCGGCGGCCAGCACGGCGGGTTTCTTCTACCTCTTTTACTGGGCACGCAAAGTCCGGTAGCCCGGAATTTATTCCGGGCAGGCTGCTACGTAAAAAGCCACGATCTGCCCGGAATAAATTCCGGGCTACCGGGCTACCGGTTTTTCCTGAAAAAGAAATGATACGCTACCCAGCCTACTGCCACTACGGCAATACCCGCGCCCGAATGTTTCGGGTTGTCGGCAAACTGCAGCACGATGAACAAGGCGGATAAAATGATGAACACCAGGGGCGTCACCGGGTACAGCACTGTCCGGTAGCCGCGCTCGGCTTCGGGGCGTTTGCGGCGGAATACAAAGATCGCCGTGCCTACCATGGCCAGTCCGATCCAGTCCATAAACGTCACGTAATCAATCAGATCGCCAAAAGTACCCCACACCAGCAGCAACACCACGGACCAAACGGCCTGCACCAGAATGGCCATCACCGGGGTACGCCAGCGCGGGTGCAGTTCGGCCAGTTTTGCGAAAAAAATGCCGTCTTTGGCCATGGCATAGTAGATGCGCGGCGCCGACATGCAGTAAATCGCTGTGGTACCGAAGGTCGACAACATAATCAGGAAAGCCATGAGCCAGCCGCCCCAGGGCACCACGGTTCTCATGGCGTCGGCCGCCACCGTTTTGGACTGGGAAATGGTCTCGATGGGCAACAGGCGCATGTAGGCCACATTGGCCAGCACGTACACCAGGGTCACGACAAGCGCGCCGATCACCATGGCCCGCGGCACGTTGCGCTGTGGGTTCTGGGTTTCGCCGGCCAGGTAGGATGCGTGCTGAAAACCGCCGTACGACCACAAAACGCCCACGAAAGCCGCGGCAAAAGCGCTCATCCAGTTGGAGGGCGAACCATTGGCAAATTCACTGGCGGCATTGGCCGCAGGCACTTCCGAACGGAAATAAAAAACGCCCGCCAGGATGATCAGCGCCAGCCCGGCGAGTTTGGCGCCGGTGAACAAATTGGCCATCAACCCGCCGATTTTTACCCCGAACAGGTTCACTATGGTCAGAAACACCGTGATTCCTATGGCCAACGGGGTCACCAGCCCCGTGTCTTTATCTCCTATGATGTAAAGAAAATGCTCGGCGCACACGACCGACAGGGCCGCAATGCTGCCCGAAGTGCTGATAAATAGTATAAACCAGCCATAAAGAAAGCCCACCGTATCGCCGTAGGCTTCCCGCAAGTACACGTACAAGCCGCCCGCACCGGGAAACATACTGCCCATTTCGGCAAAGGTGAGGGCGCCGGTGAGCGCCACGAGCCCGCCCAGCACCCACAGCGCGATGACGTACTCGGGCTGGTGCATTTGCAGGGCGATCTTTCCGGGCGTGCGGAAAATACCGCTGCCGATGGTGCTGCCGATGGCGATCATCGTCAGGCCGTAAAGGGTAAGGGAACGTTTGAGCTCGGTGGACATGTGTGGGTTGATTGTTTCGTTTGTTTTGATTGATCCAATTGTTGGATTGACCGATTGTGCGATTGACCGATTGATTCGATTACACACGATCGCGTACAATCGAATCAATCGGTCAATCGAACCAATCGAATCAATCATAATATTCAATGCGGAAAGCCTCCAGCCAATCGCCCCCGGCAGGCACCGTAATGAGTCCTTCGCCGTTGCGGAACGCATCCACGTTGCAGGTCATGGGTTCGAGGGCGATACTTTCGCGGTGCGGCGGCGTGAACACCTGGAAAAAAGGAAAGCTGGATCCGCCGGCCACGACCGAAAGCCGGCCTTTGTCGCCCGAAAGGCTCAGGCGGTACAGCGTGTCGGTGTTTTTTACCTGAAAACAATTGTCGAGGCGCGTGTCGGCCACCTTTTTATCGGAAGAAAAGGTCTCGTAGGCCGTTCTGGCGCCGGTGGGGATCATGCGCTCATCGATCTCTATTTTTTCGCATTCGGGTAAATGCATCGCATGGTCGCCGGCTTGTTCGCTGAGCCGGAAATACGGATGCCAGCCGAACCCGGCCGGGATGGCTTGGTGGTGGTGGTTTTTCAGAAAAAAAGCGAGACTGAACTCGTTGCGGTTCGACATGGAAAAAGTCAGGTCGAGCGTGCAGGGAAACGGATACCCATCGTGAATACCCTTGTAATCGAGCCGGCATTCGATCTCGGCGCTTTCGGTGGTCAGTTCCACGCGCACCACTTCAAACGCCTCGGCGCGGGCAAAACCGTGAATGGCGTTCCCTGTATCCGCATTGTTGATCGGGAAGGCGAATTCGTGGTTTTGCCAGATGTAGCGACCGTCGCGCAAGCGGTTGGGGAAAGGGAAAAGGACGGCGCTTTTGCCCCATTTACCGGCGGAAAGCTCCTCTGGCGACGTATAGCCGTCGAGCACGTTTTTTCCTGAAAAACGCAGATCGAGCAAGGTGGCGCCTTTACCGGGCACAAGGCTGAATCCGTTGCCGTTCAGGGGATTGTGAATGTCGTAGCGGCGCCATTGGCCAAATGGGGTGATGTCGAGTTCGTACATGGAAGTCGGTTAGTCGTTAGTCGGTCAGTCGGTTAGTTTGGATGTGTCGGGGCAAATGTGGCGAAAACCGCTGGATTGATTCGATTATTCGATTGACCGATTGATTCGATTTTACACGATCGCTTATAATCGAATCAATCGGTCAATCGAATCAATCGAATCAATACCACAAAAAAGAGTCCCCCGCAAATGACTCGCGGAGGACTCCTTTTTTATAAAATCCAGTCAGGGTCCAAAAAACCTAACTGACTGTGTAGCATCAATATCAACGCTGCAGCACCACGCTGCGCTGGGTCACGTCGCCGTCGACCGAGATGCGCAGGAAGTAGGTGCCGTCGCTCATGCCGTCGAGGTTGATCGGCTGCGAGAGGTTGCTGACTTTACCCACGTTCAGGGTTTGCAGTACCTGACCGATGGTGTTCACCACGTCGATACGAACTTCGGCGCTTTGGGCCAGGGTGAGGTTCATCACCACGGTGTTGCGCGTCGGGTTCGGGCTCAGCGTGAGGGCTTTGATGGACGAAGGATCGTCCGTACCCACCGACACGTCGAAGGTTTGCGAGTAAGCGTCCACACAACCCGTCGGGTCGGTGATCACCACCGTGTAGGCACCGCTGATCGTCAGGCCGCTGATGTCCTGGGTGCTGGCGGTGAAGCCGTTCGGGCCGGTCCAGCTGTACGAGTAGAACGAAGGATCCTGCACGAACTCAGCCAGGCCGCCTGAAACGGTGATATCGATGGAGCTGGTGGTCACGTTGGCATTGTCGATAGCCAGGTCGTTCAGCGGCGGCAGGAGGCTGACGAGCTGCGATTCGCCGACGAAGAAGCAACCGGTACTCGGGTCGACGTCGAATACGCTCGGGCCGTTGGACGGGTCGGTATCGGTAGCGCCGCCTACGACCACCGGGGTGATGTAGTAGGAGCCGTACACGAAGGGATCGTTGTCATTCACGAGGCCCACGGCAAACACGTTTTGCAGGACGCCCGTACCACCGAGGAAGCCGGTAGCGTCGGCCGGCCACACGCCTTGCGGCACCGGAGCGGAGCTCAGGGACCACAGCATGCCGTACACCGGACCTACGTTCGGGATGGCGAAGCCGCTTTCGTCGACCGTGATCAGGGCGCCGAGGTTGGCGAGGTTGCACACGAAGCCGTCGTTGGCCACCGTGTAGGTGCCTACGGAGCCGTTGTCGCAGGTAACGCTCGGCACCTGGGTGATCTCGATGCAGAATTCACCGGTAGCCAATACACCCTGGAATTCAAAGCCGTCGATCAGCATGTAGTAGTTTTCGCCGGAGGTCGTTTCGAGGTCCAGGCCGGCGCGCCAGTCGGGCGTGCCCGTCGTAAAGAGGTCGTCGGCGCAGCCTACGAGCGTCAGGTTGGAGCAGTCGTCACCGGAGTAGATCGCCATTTGCGTATCGCCCGGGTCTTGCTGGGCCGTACCGATGTAGTTGGTAGCGTTGCAGGGAACCGTTTCGATGTGGTAGGTGCCACCGTCGCCGGTGAAGGTGTACCACATGGAGCTGTTCACCACGTCAGTGGTGCCGCTCACTTCTTCGCCCCAGCAGGTCACGACCGGGTCGCCGGCATCGGCCGTAGCGTTGGTATTGTCGTACAGACCGGTCGTTTGCGGAACGCTGGGGGCCTGGCCGAAGTATTGGGTCAGGTCGACAGCCGAGCCGCATTCGTCAACATTGTAAACGATCGAGGGAAGGGCGATGTATTCCACTTCGTCGACATAAGCAATGTAGGTAGCGTCGGCGGCGTAGTAGTCGATGGCGCCAAAGTCGCCCGTGTAAGCCCAGGCACGGAGCAGGGCGCCATTGACGAACAGTTTGGCGAGGTTGTTGTCGAGGTCGACAACCAGTTCGACGGGGAACCACTGGCCTTGCGGATACGGAGCCGTAGCCACGGGTGTCGGCGAAGTCACTTCCACCATACCCGTGGCGCGGAAGTAGATCTCGGCGGCGAAGTTGGCCGAGCTGGCGCCCGGGTTGTCTTCGTCGGTCTGGATGTTGAAATAAGCGGCTTTGCCGGCCGGGATGTAGTATTTCCAGGCCAGGCTGTAACGGCCGGTGGTTTTGTTGCCCAGCTGGAGCAACTGGTCGTCACCAGCGCCGTCGAGTTTCACTTTCATCGACTTGGTGCCGTTGGAAGCGAATTCGGTGGACACTTCGGCGCCTACGGCGTTGCCGGCAGCGTCGTTGAGGTCCCATGGAATCCAGTGGGGCGACTGCGCGCTGATGTTGCCGACGTTGTAGGTTTCGAAGTCGTCACAGATGATCATGTTCGGGTTGGCAGCGCAGGGTACCACGCCGGCGCCTTCGTACAGTTCAAGATCGTCTACTTTCCAGTAGTACTCGTACGTGCAGTTGTAGTGAAATTGAATCCACACTTGGGGCTGGTTGTTTGCCTCGGGAATTTCCAGGTCAACATAGCCTTCAAAAACCGATGAAGCCGAAGCTGTTTCGGGGCCCAGATCATCAATATCGGAGATGCTGTGGTACGTGAAGTTGACGCCGTCCGTGCTCACGCCCACTTCTGCAAGATCATTCCCGGTGAATGTCCGGAAATAAGTAAAGAAGCGGAGGTGCACATTGGATTTGCCCGAAGCATTGGCAGGATTGCCTACGCCGGTAAGCGTAACGTCGGCGGTCTCGCCATCGCCGTTGCCATCGGAATCATACCAGAAATAACCCGTGGAAGCGGACGGCGCCTGAAAATCACCGGGCTGGTAATTGCCTGCGTTGAGCACGTCCGTCCAAGCCCATTCTACCGTTCCGGTATTGGTTCCACCGTGTACCCAGTTGGTCGTAGAGGAAGCTTCATCAGAAAAAGTTTCCGTCCAAAAGTCTGTGAAAAAGCCGAACTCCCTATCACAAGAAGGGGAATTACGAAAAGAAGTCTGAGCATGTAATTCGATTTGAGCATAATGAGTATGATTTTTTTTTTGTTAAATAATTAATTGCCTCTTTATATTATGAAAAAAGTGCTTTTTTTTTTGTAAAAAAATTCAAATTATGAAACAGCACTCGATTTTCCTTTCCGCTTCAACCCTTTTACTGCTTGGAATCATCTTCCTGTCATGTAATAAGGATTCAACCAACCCCAACCTCTCTGCTCCCTCACCAATTTTGCAAAACGAAGAAGCATCTGAACGAACTACTTGTAGTTATTACTTAGGTGTCGATGCTACTCAAAATGGTGGTTCAGGCGGCAATCCTTGGGTCTTTGAACTAACTTATTTTAGTGGAGGTGTCGTTACAACGAAAACGGTTATTGCCGCCGGACGAAGCACATTGTCAATTGACGCTGATGGTTCCCAATCATGGGAGCTGTACTCTGCAACTTCATCAAACAACATTACCGTTACTGCAACGCTTTGGAAAGTTGGCACCCCAAAAAGTAGCGGACTGGCCAGGGTTTACAATATTACATCAGGAGTAACTTTTGATCAAGTTGATCACAGCTGCATTGATGATTCATGTGTGTTGACAGATGGCGCTTGTAATTAATGTTTGTTTTAAATATTTCCTAGTGAAGGGTGGCTTTTAAAAGCCATCCTTCATTTTTATATATTGCTTTGAAATGCCAAAAATCCGAAAAACTCTTGGTTTGAGGGTGCCAGAAGCGTTGGTTTTTTCCCAAATGCCGCTTTTGTACATTATTTAAAGATAAAGGCCC
>JBGAJY010000060.1:0-25747 GCA_044224705.1 Saprospiraceae bacterium | reverse complement strand
GTCACCACCGCCCCGCCGACCAATACCGCCCAACCTGCCCAGTCGGCTCCGCAAGCGCAGGGGCCGCGCTACTCGACGCTCTATGTGACCATCGATGGGCTCAAAATGCGCAAGGAGCCCAACCTGAAATCGGCCGTCGTGGCCAAACTCGAACTCTACGAGCCGGTTTCCTTCCTCAACCAGAAGACCGAAAAAACCGAGGAGATCAACCTGGGCTATGAAAAAGTGACCGACCATTGGGTCAAAATCCGTACGAAAGCCGGCAAGGAAGGCTGGGTCTTCGGAGCGGGCGTCCACTATTACAAAATGAAACGAAAAGGGGTGATGGAGTGACAACGCCCCACCTTCTGCCGATGAAAGATACTTTCCCCGATGCCTCCCCCGCCCCGAAAACGGGCTGGTTGCCCGCCTATTGGCCCGCACTGCTTTGCCTGACGGTAATCACCGTCCTGTCGGTGCTCCCGAGCGTGCAACTGCCCAAATTCGAACTGGTAGCGCCCGACAAACTGGGGCATGCCCTGGCCTACGGGACCTTCACCTGGCTGACCCTGCGCGGCTTGCGCCGCAACACCGGTCGCTTGACTTCCGCCGGCGCCTGGTGGACGGTGTGCCTGGCCATCGCTTACGGCGTACTCATGGAGTTTGTGCAGTACGCCTTCGTCCCCGGGCGTTTTTATGAATACGACGACATGCTGGCCAATGCTTTCGGCGCCGTGGCGGCGTGGGGCGTTTTTATAGCCCTGCAACGCCGGAAGGCTGACTTGAGAAAGGTTTGATTTAAGATCAACAGAATTACAGGACGCTTGCATTTTTGTAATGCAATCACGGGTCAAATCAAATACCCATGTTGCGCGTCAAACGGCAGGACTTTATCGAACAATCGAATCAATCAGATCAATCCCTATGGCTCTCATTCTTCCTTGCCGCGACATTACCCCGCACTTCGGGCAAAACTGTTTTCTCGCCGAAAACGCCACGATCATCGGCGACGTCGCGATGGGCGACGAGTGCTCCGTGTGGTTCCAGGCCGTCGTGCGCGGCGACGTGAATTTTATCCGCATGGGCAACAAAGTCAACATCCAGGACGGCGCCATCCTGCACGGCACCTACCAGAAATGCGGCACCACCATCGGCAACAACGTCAGCATAGGCCACCGGGCGCTGGTGCACGGCTGCACGCTGCACGACAACGTGCTCATCGGCATGGGCGCCATCGTGATGGACCAGGCCGTGGTGGAAGAAAACTGCCTGATCGCCGCCGGCGCAGTGGTGCTGGAAAATTTTGTTTGTGAAAGCGGCGGCGTGTACGCCGGCGTACCGGCCCGCCGGGTAAAAGAGCTCACTCCCGAACTCTTCAAAGGCCAGATCGAACGCATCGCCAACAACTACGTGTTTTATTCGAGCTGGTTCAAATCCTGAACAGCCTCTTGTCTCGTTTTTCAAAAGCTGCCCAGCCCCAGCAACGCTGCCATTTTTCGATAAATCTCCGTGTTCTCATACACCCCGTTGAACAGCTCGGCGCCCGGCCCGAAGGCGAATACCGGCACCATCGAGGCGGTGTGCTGGTCGGTGGTGAATTCAAGTTCCAGCTGACCCATTTCAGAGCCTTGAACAATGGAAAGTCCGCCCGTTTCGTGGTCGGCGGTGACAATGATCAGCGTGTTGCTGTCGGCGCGGGCAAAGTCGATGGCTGCGCCGATGGCGGCATCGAAGTCGAGCATTTCGCCGATGGCGTTGGCGGCGTCGTTCTTGTGGCAGGCCCAATCGATCTGGGACCCTTCGATCATCAGGAAAAAGCCTTTGTCGCTGCGTTTTTTTAAAAAGCCGGGCGCCATGCGGGCCGCCACCGGCAGGTAGTCGCGGCCGTCGCGGGCATATTTGGGTTCGTCGGCGGCGGAGAACCAGTAAAAGGGCCGGGCGGGGTCGGGCGTGAGGGTAGACAGTGGCGACTGGCTGTAATCCGTCACGATGACGCCTTTGGCAACGAGCTCGTTGCGGAGGTTGCGGGTGTCGGTCGTGCGTTTGACGAATTGGTTCAGGCCTGCGCCCACGACGAAATCCACGTCATTTTCCAGAAAAAAGGTCGCGATAGCCTCGGTTTCCTTGCGGTCGCGCACGTGGGCGACAAACGAAGCGGGCGTCGCGTGGGTCACGCTGCAGGTGACGGCCAGCCCGGTAGCCATGCCTTTGGCTTCGGCCTGTTCGAGGATGGTGCGGCAGGGGTGCTTGGCGTTGTCCATGCCGATGGCCAGGTTGTAGGTTTTGCAGCCGCAGGCCAGGGCCGTGGCGCCGGCGCCCGAATCGGTCACCAGGTGACTGGCCGAGCGCGTTTTGCTCAGGCCCGTGGCGGTGCATTGTTCGAGGTTGAGGTGGTTGTTGTTGGAGTATAAACCGGCCGATACCTGGCTCAGCCCCATGCCGTCGCCGATGAGCAGGATGATGTTTTTGGGTGTTTTGCCGGTATAATTGGGCGGCAGTGCCGGGGCTGGCGGCACGATGGCCTGACGGCATTGAGCAAAGAGGAGAACTGATGCGAGGAGAAAGAGCCGGAATTTCATGGAGGTAAAATTAGGGCAAATCGGGAGGCAGTACCGGTAACCATGCTTCAAACACGGGATTTTCTTCAAAATAGTTTTACCATTTTAATCTGCCCGGTTAAAAATAGTAAGGATTTTCCCTGTCCATCAGAAGTTAGGCATGAATGTTATTTTACCGACGATCATGTTTATCCTGTCAAAAAAACTACGTCATCGGAAATACTTGTCTGTTTAACCCCTGATTCGGACTTTTCGGGTTTATATGCCGGATTTTCAAAAAATACCGGTTTTCGAACTGATTTTCTTGTCTTCAAATCCTTCCATGAAACAATCGCTCCTCTTCTCCCTGCTCTCTCTGCTGACCTGCTTTTCGGCTCTCGCCCAGCTCAGCGTCCGGTCCCCCCGCACCGAAAACCGCGACAACCCGCTGGGCCTCGACGTGGCCCCGCGATTCGGCTGGCAACTGGCTTCAGACAAAAGAGACACCCGTCAAACGGCCTACGAAATTCGTGTGGCGGCCCGGCCTGCCGAGCTCGCACGCGGCAAAAACCTGCTATGGACCTCCGGCAAAACCATGTCGGAAGCCTCCGTCTGGGTGCCCTACGGCGGCCCAGCCCAACAATCGGGTAAAAAATACTGGTGGCAGGTGCGGGTTTGGGACAACCACGGCCAGGTGTCCGCATGGAGCGAACCCGCCTTCTGGCAAACGGGTCTCCTGCACGCCTCCGACTGGACGGCCCAATGGATCACCCAGGGTTTCCCCGACGATTCCATGCAGGCCAGCCCCATGTTCCGGAAAGCCTTCACCCTGCGAAAAAAAATCGCTTCGGCCACGGCTTACATCACCGCGCACGGCCTCTATGAAGCGCAGATCAACGGCCGCCGCGTGGGCGACGCATTCCTGACGCCCGGCTGGACGGCCTACAAAACCCGCCTCCAGTACCAGGTGTACGACGTTACGGATTTACTGAAAAACGGCTCCAACGCCATCGGCGTCACCCTCGGTAACGGCTGGTTCCGGGGCGCCATCGGCTGGATCGAGAACCGGAATTTTTACGGCAACGAACTTGCCCTGCTGGTCCAGATCGACATCGAATACACCGACGGCACCCATGAGCGGGTGCTGTCCGACGGTTCCTGGAAGTCGTCGACCGGCCCGATCCGGAGCGCCGAAATTTACCACGGCGAGTGGTACGACGCCCGGCTCGAACAGGCCGGCTGGGCCGCGCCCGGCTTCAACGACGCGGCCTGGAAGGGCGTTGTGGTCAAAACCTTCTCCGGCCAGCAGCTCACATGCACCTACAACGAGCCCGTGCGGCAGCACGAAACCTTCCAGCCGGTCCGCATTTTCAAAACGCCAGAGGGCGACCTGGTCGCCGATTTCGGGCAAAACCTCGTCGGCTGGGTGCGGCTGCGCGCCACGGGCCGGAGCGGCGACCGGGTGACGCTGCAGTTCGCCGAAGTACTCGACAAACACGGTAATTTTTACACCGAAAACCTGCGCCGCGCCCGGGCGACCGACAACTGGGTCCTGCGCGGCGGCGGTGAAGAATCGTTCGAGCCGCATTTTACATTCCACGGCTTCCGATACGCGAAAATCGAGGGCTTCCCCGGCGAACTGAAACCTGAAAACATCACGGCCGTGGCCCTGTATTCCGACCTGCGCCCTACGGGCCAATTCGCCTGCTCCGAGCCGCTGCTCAACCAGTTGCAGCACAACATCCAGTGGGGCCAGCGCGGCAATTTCCTCGACGTGCCGACCGACTGCCCGCAACGCGACGAACGCCTGGGCTGGACCGGCGACGCGCAGGCCTTTTCCCTTACGGCGGCCTTCAATATGGACGTGCACAACTTTTTCTCCAAATGGCTCAAAGACCTGGCGGCCGATCAACTCAGCAGCGGCGCAGTGCCCTGGGTGATCCCGAGCGTGTTCGGCGGCAACTCCAACTCCTCCGCCGGCTGGGCCGATGCGGCCACCATCATCCCCTGGAACATGTACCTGGCCTACGGCGACCGCCGTATTCTCGAAGACCAGTACCCCAGCATGAAAGCCTGGGTCGAATATATGCACGCCCAGAGCAAAAACGACCTTTGGAACACCGGGGCGCACTTCGGCGACTGGCTGTTTTACAGCATCAACAACGACTGCGACGGCCGCTCGGCGATTACCGACAAATACCTGATCGCCCAGTGTTTTTACGCGTATTCGACCCAATTATTGATCAATGCCGCGACGGTTTTGGGTAAAACCGACGATGTGGCGACCTATTCGGCATTGCTTCAAAAGATAAAAACGGCCTACCTGAACGAATACGTGACGCCCAACGGCCGCATCCTCTCGCCCACCCAAACCGCCTGCGTGCTGGCCCTGCAATTCGACATGCTGCCCGAAGCGCAGCGCGAAAGGGCCGTCCAGGCCCTGGCCGACAACATCAAGGCCTACAACAATCACCTGACGACCGGCTTTCTCGGCACGCCGTACCTCTGCCACGTGCTCACCCGTTTTGGGCGCAACGACCTGGCCTACACGCTGGTGAATCAAAAGACTTACCCCTCCTGGCTGTATCCGGTCACCATGGGCGCCACCACCATTTGGGAGCGCTGGGACGGCATCCGGCCCGACAGCTCTTTCGAGGAGGCTTCGATGAACTCGTTCAACCACTACGCCTACGGCGCTATCGGCGATTGGCTGTACCGGGTCGCGGCGGGCATCAACATGGACAACGAGGGGCCGGGCTACCGGAAAATCGTCATTCACCCGCGGCCGGGCGGCGGCCTGAGCCAGGCGAGCGCTACCCTCAACTCTTTGTACGGCCCCATTGCTTCCGCCTGGAAAATGGAAGAAAACCGGCTGATGCTGGAGGTGGAAATACCGGCCAACACTTCTGCGACCATTTTTATACCGGCCGACAATTCCGAAATGGTGACGGAGGGCGGGCAGCCGCTCGGGGTTTCGCCGGGCGTGCAGCTGTCCGGCATGCAGGAGTCCTGCGTTGTGGTAAAAACGGGTTCGGGGAAGTACAACTTTGTGGTGAGACGCTGAGCGGATGGAGATGCCGATCCGCTCCGAGACGGCTGGTGCAGGAAAGGATTCCCTTTCCTGCACTGTTCAGAGCCTTCTGCGACACTAAAAATTCATTTGGAGGAGCCTGGTTACTGTACTGGAGTATACAGGGTATTGATTTTTAAGGTGGCCCGGGCGCCGGGAAACCCGGCCCGGCACCCGGAAGCCACAAACGTTCCTTGGGGTTATGGTCTCATGGGCCGGAGGCCTTCCGAATTATGTTTCTAGGTCCAATCAGGGAAGGTTCATTTGGCGGCCGCAGTGGGCCTGAATCGTGTTCGGCTCAAGGGATTGAAATGTTGAGCATTGGTTTTTGGGGGTGCCTCCTGAGAAGCGGGTTCCATTGTGACTCGGGGAGAGTTTTGTTATGCAAGTGTCCGTGAAATCAAATATTTCACAAACTACGTTTTTAGCCTTTCCCACCGTATTTTTTTTACGCCATTTTCTGAACTGCCTCCTGATTCTATCCTTTTACGAAAAGCAATTAGGGGCAGGCGAGGTCTTGTTTGTTTTAATAAACATTTCATTTTCAATGTTTTAAAACATTATCTTGAGTTGATTTCCGGATTTAACAAAAAATGAGGCTTTCGATAACTTTTGTTCGTTTTTTGTATTTTCCCACCGTGGATTCAAGCAAGATATTTTATGAAAGACCGAAAATTTTTATCCCTGCTTCGTACTTTGAAGGAATCGGAGCTGAGCGCGTTCGGAAAATACCTGCGGCGCCTCTACGGCAATGAGGAGATTGCCCTGGCGGTATTCGCCTACGTCAGGAAGTTGTACCCGGATTTCGGGGAGGCGAAGAAGCTGGAACTGGGCTTCGCTTATAAAAAAATATTTAACGAAGACATCGACGCGCAGCCCAACAACCGGGCGAAATTGCTGAACGCGTTGTCCGACCTCTACCTCTGGCTCAAGGAATTCTTATTGTTGGAAGAGGTGAAATCGGACAGCATGGAAAGCCGGGCAATTTGGCTGAAGATCCTGCGGCAGCGAAAGCAGGAGCGGGAATATTCGAGGCTGGTCGCCCAATTCAGGGCCGATCTGGATGCCGCACCCCAAACCAGCGTCATGGATTTTATCAAAGGCATGGCGTACGGCCATTTTTTCTATTTCCAGAGCCTGGAGGACCGGGCGACGCCGGATGTGGATCTGCTGAAGCGGTACCGGCTGGACCTGAACCGCTATTATGCAATCGCCAAATACAAACTGGCCTGCGAAACCGCTAATTTGAACAAACTCTCCTCCGCCAATCTCGAACCTTTGCAGACCGAACGGCTCCCTGTCCTCGACGAAACCGGCACGCCCGACGAGCATCCCTTGCTGCTCCTGTACCGGAAACTGTACGAGGTGGTGACCATGGGCGGCGAAGATAAATTTGACGGCATGGTGGCGCAGATGGCCGCTCAAGCCCCGAAAATCGACCGGCCGGAGCTGTACGTCATGGTCAGTTATTTACACAATTACACGGCATCACAAATTCGAAAAGGAGAAAAGGGATATATGGGGCAGGCCCACGAACTGAACAAATTCTGCCTCCAATTCGACATTTTTTCGATGCAAAACGTGATGTCGGCCACACAATTCAACAACGTGGTCAGTATTGCTTGCGGGGTGAAGGACTTTGACTGGGCATTGTCCTTTGTCAAAACACAAAGCCGTTTGCTTCAGCCGGAAATCGCTCAGGACACGGTGCTGCTGTCCAACGCGATCATTCATTTTATCCGCAAGAATTTCAGTGAGGTGCTTCGGTTGTTTGAAGGCAAGAACCTGAAAGATGTCAATAATATAGTCCGTTCCAAGGCGATCATCCTCCGGTGTTATTACGAGCTCAACATGGACATGGAAAAGACTTTCGATTTCTGCATGGCTTTTGAATCGTATCTGCGCCGTCACTGGAAACCCAGGAAAGAAGCCTTTACGGCGCTGCTGAACTCCCTTAAAATCATGAAAATTCTGATCCGGAAAAATGCCGGCAAAGAGCGTCTGCTCCAGTTGATCGATCAGACTCCATTACTATATTTCAAGGATTGGTTGCTTGAAAAAGCGGCTGCTTACAGCCCGGCGGTATAAAAATCCGAACTCGCCGCCCACCGGCATAACCGGTGAGCGGCCGAACTCAGATCAGGTTCACAATATGATCACATCATCAATGATCGCCGACTGCGACAACTCATTGCCGCAATCCGTCACAAAGTAGAACGTGTACGTCCCCGCCGGCAGGCTGGAAAAACTGACGTAGGTGTTGCCCGTCGAAGTCGTGCTGCTGGTGTAGTGGTCCTCTTTCCGGTAGTACCACACGCGGTAGCCGTAGGCGCCCAGCACCGCATCCCAGGCAAAGGAAACGGAACCGGACGACTGCCCGGTCAGGGTGGGGCTGGGCGGCATGCAGCTCAGCTGCGTCACGGGCTGAAAGTGCGCCAAAGAGGCCTGCGTAGGCATGGCGATCAGGGTGAAGAGGACGAAGAGAAAGAGTGTGGTTGTTTTGGTTGCGTTTTTCATGGCTGAAAAATTTTGAGTGAAAAGGGGTTGGCGAGTGCGCGGCAGGCAACTCAGGGGCATGACGATCCTGCCCTGCACGCCATGCAATGGCGGCAAAAGCGCATGTCATGCGGTTCCCACGCGACCCGGCCGGCCGGATCGGGTCGAAGGGAAATACCCGGAATTACCACTCTTGTCAGGGAATCAGCGGAACAGCCAGAGCAGCTGTCGACGGGGTTGTTTTTGGGGTCCCGCTGTACCGAACCTTATCGCCGGTTTTAACAATGCAAAGGTATTAGGTCAATAAATGGGGCGCTATAAACCATTGTAATACAGTTTTTTGCAAAAAAAATACTAAATAACGCACGTACGTAAGCCGTGCAACTTCTTTGAGGGCCGAATGTCTTTTACGCGAATCCTTTCGTGTAAAAAAATCCCCTGTATGAAGTTTTCGTTCCTCCTCCTTGTCCTTGTTAACCTTTCATTAACCACCCGGTTGATCGCCCAGGCTTCCCGGGCGGAAATTGAAAAAAGGCAGTACACCACCGAGCCCACGGGCAGCGAAGTCATCCGCTTCGACGGTATCCCCGACGAACCGGCCTGGGAAAAAGTGGCCTGGGAGGGCAATTTCATCCAGTACCAGCCCAATGAAGGCGCGCCGCCGGCCCAGGAATCGCAGTTCAAAATCCTGTACAGCGACAAATACCTCTACCTCGCTTTTCGCTGTTTCGACACCTCGCCCGACAGCATCGTACAACGCATGAGCCGCCGCGACGAGTTCCCGGGCGACTGGATCGAGGTCAATATCGACAGCTACCACGACCTGCGCACGGCGTTTTCCTTCACTTTTTCGGTGAGCGGCGTGAAAGGCGACGAATTCGTGAGCGACAACGGCAACAACTGGGACGACAGCTGGAACCCGATCTGGGACGGCAAAAGCCATGTCGACAGCCTGGGCTGGACGGCCGAGTTGAAAATTCCGTTCAGCCAGCTGCGCTACGGCAACCAGCCCGACCCCGTGTGGGGCATCCAGTTCACGCGGCGCATTTTCCGAAAAGAGGAGCGCTCCACCTGGCAGTACATTCCCCAAAACTCGGGCGGCTGGGTCAGCGGCTTCGGCGAGCTGCACGGCCTGCGCCATCTGCCCACCCACAAAGGCGTCGAACTGGCGCCCTACGTGCTGGCCAAAGCCGAGCGTTTTGAAAACGAACCCGGCAACCCTTTTGCCGACGGCTCAAAAAATTCCGTGAGCGCCGGCCTCGACGGCAAGCTGGCCGTCACCAGCGACCTGATCCTCGATTTCACCGTCAACCCCGATTTCGGGCAGGTGGAAGCCGACCCCGGGGCCGTGCGGCTCGACGGCTACGAGATCTTTTTCGGGGAGCGGCGCCCGTTTTTTGTCGAAAGCCGCAACCTCTTCGATTACCAGCTGACCGGCTCGCAGGCCGGCGGCGACTACGATGCCGACCTGCTGTTTTACTCCCGCCGCATCGGCGGTGCGCCGCACGGCTCGCCCAACCTGCACAACGGCGAATACGCCGATGTGCCCGTGAACACGCCCATCCTCGGCGCAGCCAAATTCAGCGGCAAAACCAAAAACGGCTGGTCCGTGGGCCTCCTGGAAAGCGTGACCAAACGCGGCATGGCCCGGATCGACCACGACGGCGAGCGACGCGACGAACTCGTGGAGCCACTGACCAACTACTGCGTGGGCCGTTTGCTGAAAGATTTTGACCAGGGCAATACGATCATCGGGGGCGTTTTTACGGCCGTGAATCGCGAAAGCGGGCTCGACTGGCTGCATCGCGGCGCCTATTCGGGCGGTTTGGACGTGCAGCATTTCTGGAAAAACCGCTGGTGGTACATGAAGGCCAACGGTATTTTCAGCCGTGTGGAAGGCAGTCCGCAGGCGATCACGGAAACACAGTCGGGATTCGTGCACTTTTTCCAGCGCAGCAACGCCGGCCACCTCAACCTCGACAGCACCCGCACTTCGCTCACCGGTACGGGCGGCACTTTCCGGATCGGGAAAATCGGGGGACAGCCCGACAGCCTGGGCGGCGTGCTCAAATTTGAATCGGGCGTCACGTGGCGTTCTCCCGAGCTCGAACTGAACGACATCGGCTTTTTGCTCGCCGCCGATGAGATCAACCACTTCACCTGGGTCGGCTACGCGATTCAAAAACCCTTCTCCGTTTTCCGGACCTGGCGCATCAATTACAACCATTGGGCGCGCTGGGATTTCGGCGGGCAGTTCCTCTATTCGGCGTTCAATATGAACACGCACGCCTGGTTCAAGAACCAGTGGTCGTTCGGCATGGGCGGCACCTGGAACCCCTACGAAGTGTCGAACAACGCCCTGCGCGGCGGTTCTTCGTTGCGCAAACCGCCGGGCATGGGCACCTGGGCTTACCTCGAAACGGACAGCCGGAAAAAGGTTTCTTTTTCCGCAAATGCCAACTTTGCCTGGGGTTTCGGGCACACGGTAAAATATGAAGACTACAGCGTCGGGGTGAATTGCCAGCCGCTGGATGCCCTGCAGATCGGCATTGCTCCGGGCTATTCCCGCAGCTGGCGCCGGCAGGATCAGTTCGTTGCGCAGACGCGTTTCGGCGATGAGCCACGCACGATCGTCGGTGAGGTGCAGCAGCGCAGTTTTTCCCTCACCACCCGACTGAATTACAACCTGACCCCGAATCTGACGGTGCAGTACTACGGTCAGCCCTTCATTTTCAGGGCTTTGTACAAAAATTTCGCGTATGTGACCGACCCGCTGAACAAAACCTACGACCAGCGTTTTCACCGCTACGAGGGCCAGGAAATCACGAAGACCGACGGCGTTTTTTCTGTGGATGAGAACCATGACGGTGTGACGGACTACGGTTTTGAGCAGCCCGATTTCAACTACATCCAGTTCCGCTCCAACCTCGTGGTGCGCTGGGAATACGTGCCCGGTTCGGAAATTTACCTCGTCTGGTCGCAGGGTGCGCAGCCCGATGCCAGGGGCGACCTCGATACGCCGCTGGTGCGCAGCCTGTTCGACAATGTGTTCGACCGGAAGCCGACGAATATCTTTTTGGTGAAGGTGACGTACCGGTTTTTGTGGTAGGCTGGAGAAAACACGCTACGCTTCCGGCGCCTCCTCCTTCTTCCCCCTCAGCTGCTTCATCAAAAAATCCACGATCAGCATCACCGCCAGGCCGATGAGGTACGAGCCGGCGAACAGCAGCCAGCCGTAGTCGTCTTTGCTCACGGCTTCGCGTTTGGCGGTGAGGCCCCAGAGGTTGACCAGCCCTTTTTTGACAAAAAATTTGGACACGAGGGTGGAGGCCCACAATCCGGCGAGGTAGCCAACGGCCAGGTTGAGCACTTCGCGGCTGAGGAATTTGAGAAATTTGGACAGCATGGTGAGTGTTTTTTTAGGCCCGAAATATCTCCAATTTGGACCACATGAAGGGCACATAAAGAAAAGGGGAAGGGACAATCGAGGCAAGTGGTTTGGCCAAGCGTATCATAAAATATCCCCCTTCCCTTTTCTTTATGTGCCCTTCATGTGTCCTTTATGTGGTAAAAAAATTCCGACATTTCCCCGAAATAGCGGCGCAAGCCGCACGTCATTTGTCGAATCAACCCACCTTTTTCTGCCGTGCAAATCCTCCTTGGCATTTTCCTGCATTTTCTCGGCGGCTTCGCCTCCGGGAGTTTTTACGTCCCTTTTCGCCGCGTGCAAGCCTGGTCCTGGGAAAGCGCCTGGATCGTGGGCGGGCTGTTCTCCTGGCTCTTTGTGCCTTTCCTGGCCGCCTGGCTGACGGTACCCGATTTTATGGCGATCATCAGGTCGACCGACGGTGGGGTGTTGTTCTGGACCTACTTTTTCGGGCTGCTCTGGGGCATCGGCGGCCTCACCTTCGGCCTGTCCATGCGTTACCTGGGCATGAGCCTGGGCATGAGCGTGGCGCTCGGTTACTGCTCCGCTTTTGGGGCGCTGGTGCCTTCGATTTATTACGCCCTCCGGCCGGCGGCGGGGAAAGTCGGGATCGGGGAGTTGTTCTCCGCGCCCTGGGGGCAGATCGTGTTGCTGGGCGTGCTCGTGTGCCTCGCGGGCATCGCCATTTGCGGAAAAGCCGGCATGATGAAGGAAAAAGAGCTCGATGAGGAGCAAAAAAAGGAGGGGGTGAAGGAGTTCGATCTCTGGAAAGGCCTGGCCGTGGCCACCGTCTCCGGCATCCTCTCGGCCTGTTTCAATTTCGGCATCGAGGCCGGCAAGAGCATGGCCAACGTAGCGGTAGAGCACGGTCACAACCCGCTTTTTCAAAACAACGTGATCTTCGTCCCCCTGCTCTGGGGGGGGCTGACGACCAACTTCCTGTGGTGCATGCTGCTGAATTTCCGCAACAAATCCTTCGGCGATTACACCAACCGCAAGACGCCCCTGTGGAACAACTACCTGTTCTCCGCGCTGGCCGGCACCACCTGGTTCATGCAGTTTTTCTTCTACGGCATGGGCGAGTCGCGGCTCGGCAACGGCGCCAGTTCCTGGATTCTGCACATGGCTTTCATCATCATCGTATCCTCCGTCTGGGGCATCAGCCTGCGCGAATGGAAAGGTGTGAGCCGCCGAACGTATGCCACGATTCTGACCGGGGTGGGGGTGATTCTGCTGTCGGTGGTGCTGGTGGGGTACGGGAATTCGTTAAAGTAAAACTGACATGTCAACAAAAACCTACCGCCACGTCTCCTTCCTCTGGAACGAATCCCGCGCCGCCGAACTCGCCGGCGACGAAGTGGCGCTGCTCGTGTATCGCTCCAACCTGCTCGGCGCCGATCTCCGTTTGACCAATTACGGCGGCGGCAACACCTCCTGCAAAGTTTCCGCCAGGGACCCTCTGACGGGGAATCCCGTGGAGGTCATGTGGGTCAAAGGCTCCGGCGGCGACCTGGGCACCATGACGCGCAGCGGCCTCGCGGCGCTGTACCTCGACCGGCTCCGCCAGCTCAGGAACGTGTACCGCGGACTGGCATTCGAGGACGAAATGGTCGAACTGTTCAACCATTGCATCTTCGACCAGGCTTCCAAAGCGCCTTCGATCGATACGCCGTTGCACGCTTTTTTGCCCTTCCGGCACATCGACCACCTGCACCCCGACGCGGCCATCGCCATCGCGGCGGCCAAAGACGGCCAGCGGATCACCGAAGAACTGTTCGGCGGCACCGTCGGCTGGGTGCCCTGGCAACGGCCGGGCTTCGACCTGGGCTTGAAAATGCTGGCTTGCCTTGAAGAACATGCCGCCAAAGGCATCACCCTGCGCGGCATCATGCTGGGCTCGCACGGGCTGTTCAGCTGGGGCGGCACGGCTTTCGAATCGTACCTGAACACGCTGGATATCGTCGAGACCTGCGCGGAATTTTTGGAAAATAACTACGGCAAACGCGGACCGGTTTTCGGCGGACAAAAAATTCAAAGCCTTGATCCTGAAACCCGTGTAAAACAAGCGGCGACAATCGCGCCCATCCTTCGCGGCCTCTGTGCCTCAAATCCTCAAAACCCCCAAAAACCTGTCGGCCATTTCACCGACGACGAAAAGGTGCTCGAATTCCTCAACTCCACGGACCTCGACCGGCTTGCCCCAATGGGCACGAGCTGTCCCGACCATTTTTTGCGCACGAAAATCAGTCCGTTGGTGCTGAATTTGCCCGCCGGCGCGGACTGCACGGACTTCGAGGCCGTCAAAGCCCAACTCGCCCCGGATTTTGAAGCCTACCGCCGGCGGTATTCGGCCTACTACGACTCCTGCAAACGCCCCAACAGCCCGCTCATGCGTGATCCCAACCCGGTGGTCGTCCTCTGGCCGGGCGTGGGCATGTTCACTTTCGCCAAAGACAAGACGACGGCCCGCGTCGCGGCGGAATTTTACCTCAACGCGATCAACGTCATGCGCGGCGCCGAGGCCATATCCGAATACACAGCCTTGCCCCGTCAGGAAGCCTTCAACATCGAATACTGGCTGCTGGAAGAAGCCAAATTGCAGCGGCTGCCGAAACCCAAACCGCTTACGGGCCGTGTGGCCCTGATCACCGGTTCGGGCGGCGGCATCGGCAAAGCCATTGCCCGGAAATTCGCCGAACAAGGCGCCTGCGTCGTACTCAGCGACCTCGATGCGGCGAGGCTGGCGGAAGCAGAAAACGAGTTGTCGAAAAATTTCGGGAAAGACGCCGTACGGGCTGTTGCGCTTAATGTAACTGATCATCAGTCTGTTACAAACGCATTTTCCGAAGCCTGTCTTGCCTTCGGCGGCATCGACATCGTGGTCAGCAACGCCGGTATCAGCATTTCCAAACCCCTGGAAGGTCATACGGTGGAGGACTGGGATCGCTTGTACGACATTCTGGTAAAAGGCCAGATGCTCGTCAGCCAGGCAGGCGCGGCCATCATGCGCCGCCAGGGATTCGGTGGCGACATCGTGAACATTGTTTCGAAAAATGCCGTCGTGGCGGGCCCGAACAACGCCGGTTACGGCTCCGCCAAAGCCGCCCAGGCCCACCTCACCCGCCTGTTGGCCGCCGAGCTCGGCCCCGACAAGATCCGGGTCAACATGGTGAACCCCGACGCCGTCATCGCCGGCTCCAACATCTGGTCGGGCGGCTGGGCCGAGGGGCGCGCCAAGGCCTACGGCGTCACGGTGGAAGAACTGCCCGCGTTTTACGCCAAACGCACCTTGTTGAACGAAATCATTCTGCCGGAAGACGTGGCCAACGCCGCCTTCGCCTTTGTCAGCGGCCTGCTGGACAAATCCACGGGCAACGCGCTGAACGTGGACGGTGGGGTGGCGACAGGTTTTCTCCGGTAGCCCGGAATTTATTCCGGGCAAATCACCCCTCGCCCACGATACCATGAAAAAACCCACTACACTGCCCGGAATAAATTCCGGGCTACCAGACACCATGAAAAAAGCGCTCCTCTTCACCCTGCTCCTCACGGCTTCCGGCCTGTACGCTCAGCAGCAACACCCCTTCGAAGCCGAAATCCGTGCTTACGAAATCCGCGATTCCATCGCCCCGCCCGCCAAAGGCCAGGTGTTGCTCTACGGCAGTTCCTCCATGCGGCTCTGGACCACATTCGCACAGGACTTGGCGGGCTTTCCCGTCGTCAACCGCGGCTTCGGCGGCTCCCAGATGTCTGATGCAGTTTACTATTTCGACCGGATCGTGGTGCCCCTCCAACCCTCCTGGATCTTGTTGTACGAGGGCGACAACGACCTGTCGAACGGTAAAAAAACGCCCGGCCAGATTTACGCCGACTTCCTCATTTTTATGCGACTGGTAAAAGAAAAACTGCCCGGCACCCGCGTCGCGATCTACTCCCTCCGGCCCAGCCTGGCCCGCGAAAGCACCATGCCGCAGCAGCGCGAATTGAACGCCATGTTCAAAAAATACTGCCGCAAACACCGCAAAACGGCGCGTTATATCGATGTTTATGACCTGCTGCTCACGCCCGAAGGGCGACCCAACGGCGACCTGCTGGTAGAAGACAAACTCCACCTGAACGCAAAAGGATATGCCGTGTGGACAAAAGCCACGCGGGATTTTTTGGAAAAAAACCTGCACTAGTCCGGGAATCCTGGAATAATTCCTTCCAAAATCAAGCCCATCCTGATCCAAGCAATATGCCACGCCTCGCTTTCAAAATGCAGCTCCACCCCGGCCAGGAAGCCGAATACCAACGCCGCCACGACGCCTTGTGGCCCGAACTGGCCGAACTCCTGAAACAAACCGGTATACGCAACTACTCGATTTATCTCGATCCGGAAACCCTCGCGCTGTTTGGCGTCCTCGACATCGACGTGCCGCTCCGGCTCGACGATCTGCCGGCGCACCCGGTGATGCAGCGCTGGTGGGCCTACATGGCGGATATTATGGCCACCAATGCCGACCATTCACCGGTAAGCCTGCCTTTGAAAGAAGTATTTTATTTGCCTTAAAAACTCCGTGCCTCCGTGTCTCTGTCTTTAAAAAAAAACACGGAGACACGGAGGCACGGAGAAAAGAGAACGCTTATGCGCATCGAACCACATCATCTTGCCAACCACAACGAACCCCTTCTCGCCCGGCACCAAAAACGCCTCGCCGCGCTCCGGTCCGAGCTCGAAAACCCCGAGGCGATCATCAATAAACTCATTGATTTTCAGATCGCTATTCCCTCCTGGGCCCTGGGTACGGGCGGTACGCGCTTCGGGCGTTTTCCGAGCGGCGGCGAGCCCCGCAGTCTGGAAGAAAAGATCGAAGACGTGGGGCTGCTGCACGCGTTGAACCGTTCGAGCGGGGCTATTTCGCTGCACATTCCCTGGGACATCCCGGAAGACCCTGCGAACATCAGGGCACTGGCCGCAGGCCACGGCATTCGCTTCGATGCGGTCAATTCCAACACGTTTCAGGACCAGCCGGGTCAAATGCTGAGCTACAAGTTCGGCTCCCTGCAACACACCAACCCGGCCGTGCGCCGCCAGGCCATCGAGCACAACCTCGAGGTGATCCGGCATGGCGTGGAACTCGGCTCGGAAAGCATTACCGTTTGGCTGGCCGACGGGTCCTGTTTTCCGGGGCAGCTGAATTTCCGGCAGGCTTTTCAGCGCACGCTCGACGGGCTGAGCGCCATTTACGACGCCCTGCCCGAGGGCTGGAAAATGTTCGTGGAGTACAAGGCTTACGAGCCCAATTTTTACTCGATGTCGGTCGGCGACTGGGGCCAATCGCTGCTCTACGCCAACAAACTGGGCCCGCAAGCCTACGCCCTCGTCGACCTGGGCCACCACCTCCCCAATGCCAACATCGAACAAATCGTAGCCCTGCTGCTCATGGAAGGCAAACTCGGCGGCTTTCACTTCAACGACTCCAAATACGGCGACGACGACCTGACGGTGGGTAGTATCAATCCCTACCAGTTGTTCCTGATTTTCAATGAATTGGTGGAAGGCATGGACGCCCGCGACATGAGCCACTCCACCGGCCTGGCCTGGATGATCGACGCGTCGCACAACGTAAAAGACCCGCTGGAAGACCTGCTCCAATCGGTCGAAGCGATCAAAATCGCCTATGCTCAGGCACTGCTGGTGGATCGCCCGGCGCTCGCCGGGGCCCAGCGCGACAACGACGTGGCCCGCGCCCAGGACATCCTGCAGGCCGCTTTCCGAACCGATGTGCGCCCCCTGCTGGCCGAAGCGCGCCTGCGGGCGGGCGGCTCGCTGGACCCCTCCGGGGCTTTCCGGGAAATAAAACTTCGGGAAAAACTGGTCCGGGAAAGAGGGGCGAATACGACGGCTACCGGGCTTTAAACAGCCTTCTTTGCCTGTAACCTGTCCGACCCGAAGGGTGTCCCATCTTATTTTTCTGGAAAAATAAGATGATGAAAACACTTCCTTTCTTCACAGGTTTGTTCCTGTTCCTGCTGCCGAACTACTTTTCCGGACCCTGGAAAGTCTCCAAAAACAGCCGCTATGACATTTATTACCAAAAAACGGAACAGCGGGATATTAAAACCTGCCGTCGCATGTTTGCCGCCGCGGCCGACTCGGTCGAGGCCTTTTTCGGGCAGCCCTTTTTAAAAAAATTCGATATCCGCATCCATCCCGACCGCGCCGCCATGGACGCCCAATGGCAACAGGCCTGGAACATGCCCGATTTCAAATCCGATTGCTGGATGGTCGCCAGCGGAGTGGCCACACAACTCGACCTGCTGGCGCCCCGTCAATGGGCCACCGAAGCCTGTGAGCACCGGTGGTCCGACCGGAACACCTCCCAACGATTGATTGCCCACGAATTCGTGCACGTGTTTCACGGACAGCGCAACCCAAGCCCCGATTTCAGTGACTATCAAGGGCTGGACTGGTTCGCGGAAGGCCTGGCTGCATACGCTTCCGGGCAATGCGATTCGGCAAGGCTCGCTCCGGTGAAGCGCGCGATTGCCGAAGGAAAAATCCCGGCTTCACTCGATCAGTTCTGGAGCGGCCCGTTGCGATACGGGCTGTCCGGCTCGGTGGTGCTGTTCATCGACCACCGCTACGGCCGTCAAAAACTGCTCGAATTGCTGCCCGTGAATCGAAAGGAAGCCTTTTTTACACAACTTGGCACCTCGGAGGAACAATTGTTGAAAGAATGGAAAGCGTTTTTTAAATGAAGGATGATGCCTGGATAAGATTTCTCCCCGATTCGCATGAATCAGGATTGTCTGTTTTCGCGCCAATTCCAATGTAGATGACCCTCCCGGCATTTTGCCGGGAGGGTCATCTGCATTGATTTTGATCTGTGGTCTTATTCCCCTGCCGCCGTCACTGTGCCGCTTGCCATGACCATGCCTTCCCGCATCAGCCGCCATCCAAAAACGCCTTCGGGCAGGTCATCCCGGCGGATCGTCAGTTGGGACTGGTCAAAAGACCACGTTTTGAGGCTGCGCCCGGTAAAATCATACAGTTCAAACACATACTGCCCTGCGGGCGCCGATTCCGGCAGTTCCAGCGTGGTCATTTCGCTGAACGGGTTCGGGTATATTTTTACGGAAAGCCGCCCGTCTTTCGGGTCGTCGATTTTGACCGTAAACAGCTGGTCGTATTTGCGGCTCACCGTATTCGTCAGCACCGCTTCGTTGTAGTCGAAATAAATGGCTGCTCGGTTCTCGACCACCGTTCCGGGCGGCAGATCGGGCCTCGGGTCGATGGAGAAAGAAACGAAACCCTGCGATGCCTCCGGGTTGATCGTGCTGTCGGGCAAGAGGATCTGGTGGAAGGTAATTTCCACCAGATCGCCGTACAGGAACACCTCGCAGGGGTGGCTCGCGCTTTCGATCCGCAACGTCGCGGGATCGAGATGGGCCGAGAGCGTATCGCGCAGCACCACTATGAATGCCGTGTCGGTGCCGGTATTCTGAAAACGGATCGTGTACAGCAAGGGCGTGCCGGGATAGACGACGTGCTCCGGGCCCGACCCCGCCGGATAAGCGTCCTTGTCGTTCGGGTCGTAGGAACCGGTCACCGCGCGGCAGTACTGGGTGCTGAACGGCCCCGGCGAGCCGCCGTAAGCGCCGGGCTGACTGTGTCCGCTGATGCAATTGGCCAGAGAGAAGGTCACGGAAGTACCGCCCGGGAAGCCCGGCTCCTGGTCGGCGATGATCGTGACGGCCGTGTCGATACCCAAAGGCAGCACGCCTTCCACCTGGAAACCACCCGGAGGCAGTTGGAACATGCCTTGTTTCAGCACGATCTGGTCCTCCACGATCACAAAATCGAGCGACTGGCTGTTGGGCGCGTTGCCGATGTTTTTGATGGTGAAGAAGGCGCTGTCGCCGATACATTCACCCTCGACGGCCACGATGGCGCCATCCCAGTCGTCGGGGCACCATTCGTCGGGCGTTACCTCGGATTGCACGCAAACCTGGTTGCCCACCGGCAGATCGCAATCCGTCTGGACATAAATTTTCACTTTCGAGCCCTGCCAGCCGCTGGGGGTCGGCGGCACGTCGCCCAGGTTGAACCAGAGTTCGTTTCCGTCGACCTGGCTCGGCGCCGGCACTGCGCTGGCGTAGTTCATGCCAGGGTCCAGGGTGATGTGCAAACCCGCATTTTCGGCCACCACGGTTCCATCATTGCGGTATTCGGCGTAAACCGTGGCCGTCGTGCAGGGGCGGATATTGGATGAGGACAGGTAAGCCCGCATCTGGGCGCAATCGGTTTTTGGAAAAGCCACGAAGTCGGCTGTGAAGGTGGACGGAGTGGGGTCGTTGAACGAAATATCCACTGCCGCGGCGCCGCAAAAACCAAAGTTGTAATTGAAGGGATAAGCCTGCAACTGATAGTTGCCATCGGGTACGAAAAGCGAATAGTAGCCGTTGGCGTCGGTGTTCAGGTTGAGGTGCTGATTGCCCACAACCAGCTGCAAAGACCAGTTTTGCAGGGGAGCTTCGCCGGCATCGGCCAGGCAGTTACCGTTTTGGTCGAGCGTCAGGTGGCCGGAGATCTGGTGAATGATATTTTGCGATTCGAGGGGCAGGTCGAGCGCCGCCAGACCATTGACCATCGGTGCAAACGACACCTCGGCCGGCGCTGCCGGACATTGGTAAAAGAAAGGGTAAACCGGCTGGCTCGTCAGCGTGAAATCGCCGGAAGGCAGCAGCAGGGTATAATCCCCGGCCGCGTCGGAAAAAGTGCCCCAGGTCTCCCCGCCGGCGTTGGTCGCCGTGATGCGGGTATGTCCCACGCCCGGTTCAGCGGCTTCCACCGTGCAGGATTCATCGTTGTCTTTTGCCACGCGCCCGCTGAGCGTATTGATAAAGATGCCGGTATTGGCCTGTACGCGCAGCATGCCGAAATGGGTCTGCAAACCCCAGGAGTAATAGTCCAGATCGGACACCCCCACGGCCCAGCCGTCGGCGGTGGGCCAGCCCGAAAGCCGGAATTGGTCGGGCTGGTTGTCTGCCGGCGATTCGACGGCCCAGAGCTGGGTGCCGTCGAGGGTAAGGCGGAGCATAAAACCGCGGTTGGTCACCGTCGTACCTGCCACCAGCAAGCTGCCGTCCGGGTAAAACGCGAGGCTGCCCACGGTGCCCTGAATGGGAAAAACCGGCGTGGTGGACGTCAGGTTGCCTTGTCCGTCGAACAAACGGAGCGAAAAAGCGGGCGTTGTCTCGCTCGAAAGAGCGAAGCCGCCGTCGGGTGTGGCCACCAGCCGGCCGCCGAGATTGGGCGTTGGCGGCGATTGCCAAATCAGGTTGCCCAGGTTGTCGACGCGGTAGAGCGTGTATTTCTGGACCTGGAAATTGTAGGTCCGGAACAGGAGGTCGCCGTTGGACAAAGGCAAGGCGTCGAACTCGCTGTTTCCGATCGCATCGATGGTTTGCTGGTACACGATGGCGCCGCTGCCATCGAGGTGCACGATGCCCGCTTTCCAGCCGCCGATGTTCATGTGGCGGGTGGCCACGAGGTTGCCGTTCGGCAGGGCGCTTTTGATCCGCAGGTCTTGCGTGTTGTTGGGCAGGGCGAGCACATCCAGCAGCGTGCCCGCCGCGTCGAACCGGAGCAGGTCGTTCGAGGTAGAGTCGTCCTTCATGCTGACGAGGAATTTGCCGTCCGGCATTTCCCAGCCGGCGCTGATCACGTCGACGGAGGGGCCGGGCGGGGATGCCTGCAGGTAAATGCCGTCCCATTGGGTTTGCAGATCGGCGTCCACTTTGATCACTCTCGGCAGGCTGGTCCAGGACTGGTTGTCGTCGGTTTTGGCCCAGCCGGTAAGGATGTAGCCGCCGTCGGCAGTGGGGCGGATCGTCTGCCCGTTGGAGTATTCGAAGCCCGCAGGAGTGGGGAAAATGACTTTCTGATTCTGGCTTTGAGCCGTCAACCGTGCAAGGCCGAGGCCGCAAATGGCCAGCCAGCAGGCAAACAGGAATTTCTTTTTCATGGCGTAAAATTGTTTGGTACGGTACAAAAGTCCGCCCATACCCTTGCCGGAACAAAATCAAAAAATCAACTTTGCCGGAAAAATATTTTTATATTTTTGTAAATAAATATTGATAGCCAAGATTTTATAAAGGCTATTATCAAATAAAACGATTTCACAAAATACCTGAATTGTTGCCCACCTATGACCGATTCCGCTCTTTTTGAAGCCCTCTCCTCGCTCAGCCCCTGGGAGCAGCAAGGTGTCCGCAAATGGCTGAGTTCGCCGGCTTTCAATCACCGCAAAGCGCCCATCCGGTTGTTCGAATTTCTTTGTGACCGCCTGCGCAGCGGCGCTTCGCCCGAACCCGTGGCCGCTGCGCAGGCGGTTTTCGGCCGCGCCGATGCGGGCAACAAATTGCGCCACGAGATGAGCGCCTTGCTCGACATCATCCGCGAATACCTCATCGCCCAGGAACTGGCCGCCGACCCCTGCCGCCGGGAGTTGTACTGGCTGCGCGCTGCGCGCAAACGCGGACTGGAAAAAAACATTCAACTCGCCTTTCGCGAGGCCACCAAGGCCGCCGAAAAAACCGGCCGTTCCGACATTGCCCGCTACTGGATTGATTTTCAACTCACGTTGGAACAATACGAGTGGGAGTTGCAGGCCAAACGCGCCCAGGTTTTTCCCGCCGACACCCTCACCGCCGCCCTCAACAACTGGTACGCCGGCCAATTGATGCAACTCGCCTGTATGGCCGAAGCCCAGGGCGCAGTACGCCGCCAGGCCCGATTCGCCCCCGACTGGATGGCGCTCCTGCTCGAACAAATGCCCGGACGCCCCCACGAAAACACCCCCGCCGTGGCACTTTACCACCTGGGCCACCAGATGCTGACGCATCCGGAAGAATCGGGCTTGTCCGATCAATTCAGGGCCCGGCTGGCCGACAACCTGCCCGACCTGCCACGCGACGACGCCAAAGGTCTGCTCATGCTGGCCATTAACCACAACATCCGCCGGATCAACGAAGGCCAACGCGAGGCCATCCGCAGCGTGCTGGGTTTTTACCTGCTCGGACTAGAACAACAGTTGTTGCAGGACGAGCGCGGCATCCTCTCGAAATTTACCTACAACAATGTGCTCATGACTTTCCTGGCCTTGCAGGAATGGGAGCAGGCTGCCCGCTTTCTGGAACAATACCGCCCGCAGCTGCCCGCCGAAGACCGCGATAATATTTACCGGTACAACCTGGCCTTGTTCCGTTTCCGCCAGGGCGACCACGACGGCGCCCTCGAACTGCTGCGCGACGTGAGCTTCCCCGACGCCATGTACAACCTGGAAAGCCGGAAAATGCTGCTCAAAATTTACTTCGAACAGGAAGCCTTCGATGCCCTCGAATCACTGCTCGACAACCTGATGACCTGGCTGCGCCGCCACGGCGAACTGGGTTACCACCGCGAGATGTACCGCAACCTCGCCCGCTACACCGCCCGGCTCCTGCGTCTCTCGCCCAACGACCGCGACGGCCGCGCCAAATTGTCCCAAAAGATCCGGGAGACGCCCCTGGTGGCGGAGCGGGAGTGGCTGTTGGGTAAGTTGCAGTAGCAGTTGCAGTCTACGTGGGTCGTGGTAGTCCGCAGTTATTCTGCCTTGACCACAACCCGCGTAGACTGCAACTGCCACTGTTTTTTCCCCTACTTTTGCCCCGCCGATTAATCGCCATCCAGACAATGAAAAAACACAATTTCTCCGCCGGGCCGGCCATCCTGCCCGCTCCGGTGCTCAAAGAAGCCGCCAAAGCCGTCACCAATTACGAAGGCATCGGGCTGAGCCTGCTCGAAATTTCGCACCGCGGCAAAGAATTCACCGCCATCATTGAAGAAGCCAACGCGCTCATGCGCGAACTGCTCAACCTGCCAGAAGGCTACCAGGTCCTTTGGCTGAGCGGCGGCGCCAGCACACAATTCTTCATGATCCCCATGAACCTGCTCGACACCGGCGAAACCGCCGCCTACGTGGATACGGGCACCTGGGCCAACAAGGCCATCAAGGAAGCCAAAGGATTCGGCAACGTAAACGTGCTGGCCTCGTCCAAAGAACAGAATTACACCTTTATCCCGAAAGGCTACAAGATCCCGAAGGATGCCAAATACCTGCACCTGACGAGCAACAACACCATTTTCGGGACACAGCTCCACAAATTTCCCAAGTCGCCGGTGCCGATCGTGTGCGACATGTCCTCCGATTTTCTGAGCCGCCCCGTGGACGTGAACCCCTTCGGACTCATCTACGCCGGAGCGCAGAAAAACGTCGGACCCGCCGGCACCACCGTGGTGATCGTCCGGGAAGACATGCTGGGCAAAGTGCAGCGCTACATGCCCACCATGCTCGATTACCGCACTTTTATCAAAGAAAATTCACTGTACAACACCCCGCCGGTGTACCCGATCTACGTGTCGATGCTTACGCTGCGCTGGCTGAAAAAAGGCGGCGGCCTTAAAGCCATTCAACGGAAAAACAAGGCCAAGGCTGCGTTGTTGTATGATGAAATCGATGCCAATCCGCTGTTTCGGGGCACGGTGGTCAAAGAAGACCGCTCGCTGATGAACGTGTGCTATGTGATGGAAGACCGCTATGCGGCCCTTGAAAAGGACTTCCTCTCCGAAGCCGAAGCCAACGGCATCGTAGGCCTCAAAGGGCACCGCTCGGTGGGCGGTTTCCGGGCGTCCATTTACAACGCCATGCCCAAATCCAGCGTCCAGGTCCTCGTAGACCTGATGCAGGATTTTGCGAAGCGGAAAGGATAAAGCAGTGGCAACTGCAATTTTCAAAAAAAGACGATGCCGAAAAAAAGCACCAAATACGTCTCCCAACTGGCCGTGAGCGGCGTCAAACTGCCCGTCAACATCCATGTGGAGCGGCGGCAGACGGTGACGTTCAGCCTGCGGCATACGGGCGTCACAGTGCGTATTCCGAAAGGTCTGAGCGACGGCGAATGGGCGCAGCACGCTGAACGGCTGCACCTCTGGGTACAGCAGGTTTTTGCCAAAAAACCGGCGTTAAGGGACTCTTTTGTGGAAAAAACCTACCAAAACGGAGACCTGCTTTCCGTCGGCGGGCGGCAATATAAAATCGAGATCAACACCTCCGCCAGGGCTACCAGCACCGCCCGGCTGGTAGGCGATACGATCTGCCTGTGCCTCAGCCTGCATGCCGATCAAAAGGTGGTCAAAACCCTGCTTTCACGCATCGTGGCGGCCGATTTTCAGCATGAAATCGAACAGCGCGTCCACGCCGTCAACCGCCGGACCGTCAACCGCCCGATCCTGTCCGTCGCTCTGAAATACAGCCATTCCCGCTGGGGCAGCTGCTCCCGCACCGGCAACATCAACCTTTCCACCCGGCTGCTCTTCGCACCCGATGAAGTGCTGGAGTACGTCATTGTACACGAATTGGCACACCTCGTCGAAGCCAACCACTCCCACCGTTTCTGGGCCGTGGTCGAACGCTTCATGCCGAACTACAAGGCCCACGAAAAGTGGCTGAAAATTAATGGGTCCAAATGTGATTTTTAGTCGGTTAGTCGGTTGGTCGACTAACCGACTAACTGACTAACTGACTAACCGACTAACCGACTAACCGACTAAAAAAAATGAAACCAGACATCACTTACCCGGAAGACGTGCGCCAGCTGGTAGACACTTTTTATGAAAAAGTCCGCCGTGACGAAGTGATTGGGTATATCTTCAATGAAGTGGCTCAGGTCAACTGGCCTGAGCACCTGCCCAGAATGTATGCGTTTTGGGAATTTCTGCTGCTGGGCAGCGATACCTACCGCGGCAATCCGCTGGAAAAACACTGGCACGTGCACGACAAGGAACCCTTCACCCCGGAGCATTTTGATCGCTGGGTGGCCTTGTTCCGCGAAGCGGCGGACGACTTGTTCGCTGGCCCCAAAGCTGAGGATGCCAAGTTCCGGGCTTACGCCATTGCGGAGACCTGGAAGCCCAAGTTCAGCGCCACGCACGGCATCGGACGCTTGTAACCACAGCGTTTTTTTTGACCGCATAAAGGACACATAAGGGCACATAAAGAAAAAGGGTAGGGATGCTCTTGCTTACCGTTTGGGCATTGCTGACAATGCATTCCAGTGTATCGCGAGAGCGTCCCCACCCTTTTTCTTTATGTGCCCTTATGTGTCCTTTATGTGGTCAAAAAAACTACTGTGGTTATTTCCCCCAAAGAC
>JBGAJY010000059.1:0-25930 GCA_044224705.1 Saprospiraceae bacterium | reverse complement strand
GCGCCCACAGGTCACCCGCATCTTCCACACGTGACAGCGGCCACAGGCCCCAGCTGTTCCAGACATCGAGCCAGGACTGGCTGAGAGGCGTTTTCCAAAATACAAAAAGCACCGCCGTCGCGCTGAAAATCAAGGTTTTGCGACGCGGGAAAAGTGCCGTCCAGAACAGCGGGAAAATAAACAGGCCGGCGAAGTCGGAGAGTTTGCCCGTGAGCGCATTGTGAAAAACCGGCTTGAACAGCCAATCATTGGCGAGCAGCAAAGTCAGCCCGGTCAAAAAACCTGGCGAGGTGAGGATGCGACGCGTTCCCGTCATGGCAGCAAAATGATTTCGTCCACAAATAGCCAGGCGGGCTGTCCTTTGCCGGGGTGCCAGTCAGGCAAAGGCCCGTAATTTTCGACGACCACTTTCCAATAACCGGCGGTGCATTCCTTCGGGAAAGTCACAGTCAACATCTTTTCTTCCATAGGCAAAGAATTGGAAGACAATTTCGGGTAGCGCTGTTCCGCGACTTTTTCAAAATCATGGGAAGTATCTTTTAATGCCCAAACCTGCACACCGTATGGAGGGAAAATCCACGAACCTGGCGCTGATAATACGCTGACCATCAGTTTTTTGGCGGGCAAGGACTCTTTCAGAAAAAAAGTGTATTCGAGATTTACGCCATAGAATCCCAGCCAGCGGCCGTCGGAAAAATCGGCATGTCCCTTCTCCAAATCCATCAATGTGGCAGCGCCTTGTCCGGGATATTTGGGACTGGGCCCGAAGAGTAATTCCGCTTTGACAGGCAAGTATGCGGCATCGACCTTTATAAAAGACATGATACGCGCCTCACTGGCCTGAAAATCGGGATGAAACGCCTTCGCCAACAACACACAGCGCTCGTGCATCGTGATCGGGCCGGTGTACAGTGCTGAATGCCGGTCAGGCTGTTTGCCATCGAGGGTGTAGCGGATTTCGGCGCCTTCCAGGTCGAAATGCATGCGAATGACGACACTGTCGGTAAAAAACGGCGTGTCGTTCAGCAGGACCGGCTGGGCCAGTTGGAAGGGCTGGGCGAAAGCTGCACACACACACAAAGCCAGTCCACAGCCCGTCAGACCAAGTTGTATCAGACCCTTTCGAGCCGCGCGGGATATACTTTTCCGGAATTCCATTGCGAAACATACAGGTTTTGATCGCCGTCCGGCAACACGTCGTGCGGGTGGCGGAACACTTTGACGGTCTGGTAAAAGCGTTCAGCGGCGCCGGCAGCGTCGTACCGGGGTATGCTGCCGCCGGGGCAGGACACCACGCGATTGTCGCCGTCGAGGATGAGGATAAACCCGGACTGGCTGTCCCAGGGCAGGTGAGAAATGAGCACTGCGAAAAACACATTCCGGCCCTGTACCACCGGCCGGCAGATATAAGCGCCGGGCAGCGGGATGGCCTCCAGCAGCCGGCCGTCGAGGGAAAACCGTTTCAGAAAATTGTCGGCCCGGGAGCTGACGAGCAGGCCGGGATTCGCCGGGTCGCGGGTGTCGATGGCTACGCCGTGGGCGTTGTTCAGTTGCTCTTTTCCGCCGAAAACGTTTTTCAAACGGCCCTCCTGGTCGTATTGTACCAGGAAATCGAGGCCGTAGCCGTCGGCAATGACTACGTCGCCGTCGGGCAAAATGGTCGTTTCCGTGGGGCAAAACTGCTTTTTTTCAGCATATTTTCCAGAATCCGCCGGATACGGAAAAATGCGGACGACGCGGCCGCCGAGCGTGGTTTTGATCACTTCGTGGCGCTCGTAGTCGGTCAGGTACAAAAATTCTTCGCCGCCTTCATCGTGGAGGGTCAGGCCGTGGGCGCCGGGATAATCGGTGCCCCAGGCATCGAGAATTTTGCCGTCTTTATTGAAAATGAGGACGTTGTTGCGGGTATCGTTGGTGGTGAGGAAAATACGCCCCAGGCGGTCCATCACCATTTCATGGCAGTCGTTCACCGGGTATCGGGTCAGGTCGTTTTGCGCCGCCCAGTCGAGTCGAATGCGGTATTTGAAATCGCCGTGGCCGATGACGGGGTCGTTTTTTACCGGCCGGCGGAGGAGTATCTGGAAAGCCGACGGCATGGCCGCAGCGGCTGCCATCGTCAGGGAGTTTTTACAAAAATTGCGTCGGTTCATGTCAGCGGTTATAACACGGAGACACGGAGATTTTTTAAACAATAACTCTGTGCCTCCGTGTCTCCGTGTTTATTATCATTTCACACTAAAATATCATGCACCACCTCGCCTGCCACATCCGTCAACCGGAAGCGGCGGCCCTGGCTGAGGAACACAAATTTTTCGTGGTCGATGCCGAACAGGTGCATCAGCGTGGCCTGGAAATCATGTACGTGTACAGGGTTTTGTACAATATTGTAACCAAACTCGTCGGTTTCGCCGTACACCATGCCCGGTTTAATGCCCGCGCCGGCCATCCACATCGTGAAGCAGCGCGGGTGGTGGTCGCGGCCGAAGCCGGCTTCGAGCCCCTGGGAATAATTGGTGCGGCCAAATTCGCCGCCCCACACGACCAGGGTGTCGTCCAGCAGGCCGCGTTGTTTGAGGTCGGTGATGAGCGCGGCGGAGGCTTGGTCCACGTCCTTGGCCAGGCGGCTGGTCATGCCGAGCACGTCGGAGTGGGCGTCCCAGCCCATGTGGTAGAGTTGCACGAAACGCACGCCGCGCTCGCACAGGCGCCTGGCCATCAGGGCATTGGCGGCATAGGTGCCGGGCACGAGGGCGTCGGAGCCATAGAGCCGGAAGGTGCTTTCGGGTTCGTCGGAGAGGTCGGTGAGCTCGGGCACGGAAGTTTGCATGCGGTAGGCCATTTCGTATTGTCCGATGCGCGCCGCCGTTTCCGGGTCGCCGAAATCACGAAGGTGCATCTGGTTGAGTTGTGCGATTTTATCCAGCATGTCGCGACGGGTGAGCGAGTCGAGGCCTGAGGGATCATTGAGGAAAAGGACCGGGTCTTTACCGCTGCGAAATTGCACGCCCTGATGAATACTCGGCAAAAACGCGCTGCCCCAAACCCGCGAAGCCAAGGGCTGAATATTGCCCTTTCCACGAGATAAAAGCACAACGAAGGCGGGCAGATTGGCATTTTCCGAACCCAGTCCGTAGCTCAGCCAGGATCCGATGCTCGGCCGCCCGGGCTGCTGGTTGCCGGTTTGGAAAAAGGTGACGGCGGGGTCGTGATTGATGGCTTCGGTGTGCATGGACCGGATGACGCACAGGTCGTCGGCCACGCGGGCAGTGTATGGCAACAGGCTGGAGAACCAGGCCCCGCTTTGACCGTATTGTTTAAAATCGACTTGCGCGCCGGCGAGCGGGAAGCGTTTTTGGTTGGCCGTCATACCGGTGAGGCGTTGGCCCTGGCGGATGCTTTCGGGCAGGTCCTGGCCGTTCATTTTGCGCAGTAGGGGTTTCCAGTCGAACAATTCCAGTTGAGAAGGCGCGCCGCTTTGGAACAGGTAGATCACCCGTTTGGCCTTCGGCGCAAAATGCGGCAGGCCGAGATCGGGCTGGCCTGCGGCCAGCAGACTTCCGCGCCGGTCACAGCCGAGCAAGGACCCCAGTGCGAGGCTGCCGATGCCGATGGCTGCGCGGTGGAGGAAGGTACGGCGGTTGAGGTTCAGGTGATGGTTGAGCAGTTCGGGCTCCATATTGTTCAGGTTAGCAATGATCAGGTTTTGGACATGGCTTCGTCGAGGTTGAACACGGCGCTCAGGGTCAGCATGAGGGCGGCCTGTTCGGCAGGGTCGAGATTTTTTTCAAAAGGAAAACGCCCTACCGACAGCAAGGTCCGCGCAGCCTCGGGTTTTGCGCGATACCGTTTATTTTCTTCGTCAAACAGGGACGACAGCGTGCTCAGTTCGGCGCGTTCGGGCTGCCGGCCCATGATGCGCAGGAATCCTTCGGCGATGCGATCCTTGTCGTTTTTCAGGTTCTGATCGGCCAAAAGCCGCTGCGCCAGCACCCGTGCGGCTTCGAGCGCCTGCTGGTCGTTCAGGAGGTCGAGGGCTTGCAGGGGGGTGCTTGTACGGGATCGGCGCACCTCGCAATTGTCGCGCATCGGGGCGTCGAAAACGAGGCTGGCCGGCGGCGGGATCGTGCGTTTGTGGTAGGTGTAGAGGCTGCGGCGGTACATTTTTTCCGGAACGGTATCGGGCACGTAGGCGAACTCGCCCCGGAAATTATTGGCGGTTTTTTCCGTAGAAATCTCTTCCCAAAGCCCGCCCGGCTGCCAGGGTTTGACGGAGGGGCCGCCAATATTATGGATCAATAAACCACTGGCAGCCAGAAGGTTGTCCCGGATAAATTCATAAGGCAAACGGAATCGGGCACCGCGGGCCAGCCAGCGGTTCTCCGGGTCTTTGGCCAGCAATTCGGGCGGACAAACCGAGGATTGCCGGTAAGTCGCCGAGGTCACGATTTTGCGCAGCAAAGCCTTTTGGTCCCAGCCGCTTTCACGAAATTCGACAGCCAGCCAGTCGAGCAGTTCGGGGTGCGTGGGCAGGGCGCCCTGTACGCCGAAATTGTCGGAGGTCGCCACGATGCCGCGCCCGAAAATCTCCTGCCAGAGGTGATTGACGGCTACGCGGGCCGTCAGCGGGTTGTTCGGCTCGAAGAGCCACTCCGCCAGTCCGAGCCGGTTGCGCGGCAAAGCCGTGGTGTCGAAGGGCAGGATAGCCGAGGGCGGCGCGGCACTCACCTGCACCGTGGGCTGGTCATACTGCCCACGGCGAAGCACAAAAGTGCGGCGGCCGCCTTTTTCCGTGGAGTCCTGCATGACCATTTGAAGGAGCGTGTCCTTGGGGCTGCGCAGCACCGAATCGGCATTTAAAAAAGATAAAACACCCTGTAAATCAGCCTGAACGATGGGTATGTACGGCTTCGGCACCTGCAAATTGGGCACGAAACCGCGTTCGGGAACCTTGTTGAAAAAGGCGAAAGTGCCGTAGTAGTCGCGTTGCGGGATGGGGTCGTACTTGTGGTCGTGGCAGCGGGCGCATTCGAAGGTGAGCCCCAGGAATGCCTTGCCGAAGGTGTTGGTGCGGTCGGCCACGTACTCCACGCGGTACTCCTCGTCGATCACACCGCCCTCCTGACTGATTTTGTGGTTTCGGTTGAACGCCGAGGCGAGCAGCGTCTCCTTGTTGGCCTCGGGCATCAGGTCGCCCGCCAGTTGTTCGGTGACGAAGCGGTCATACGGCAGGTTGGTGTTGAAGGCGTGGATCACCCAATCGCGCCAGGGCCACATGGTGCGCGGCAGGTCGTCCTGGTAGCCGTGGGTGTCGGAATACCGGGCCAGATCCATCCAGTACATGGCCCAGCGTTCGCCGGGTGTCGGAATACCGCGCCAGGTCCATCCAGTACATGGCCCAGCGTTCGCCGTAGGCGGGCGAGGCCAGCAGGCTGTCCACGGCGCGTTCGTAGGCATCGGGCGCGTCGTCGGCCAGGAAATGTTCAAGCGCTTCGGGCGACGGCGGCAGGCCGGTCAGGTCGAAACTGGCACGGCGGAGCAGACGGGCTTTATCGGTTTCGGGAGAAGGCGCAAGTCCTTGTTGTTCAAGTTTTTGAAGAATAAAATAGTCGATTTCATTCCGCGTCCAGCCTTTTCGTTGTACGGTCGGTAAAGGCGTTTTCTCCGGCACGATGAAAGCCCAGTGTTTTTTCCACTTCGCGCCTTGTTCGATCCAGCGTTTCAGGATGTCCTTTTCCGCGTCGTTCAGGCTCAGGTGAGAATCCGGAGCAGGCATCACCGAATCCGGATTGGTGGAATAGATACGGCGGATGAGTTCGCTTTTTTCGGGGTGGTAGGGGACGATGGCGTAGCGCGGGTCGGGTGTAGGGGCTGTAGTTTTTTCTCCTTTGGCGCGCTCTCCGGTGTAGGCCCCACCGGACGGAACACCTGTCGCGGAAGTACCCAGCGCTGCAAACGCCCCCTCTTCCGTGTCCAGTCGCAACCCGGCTTCGCGTTTTTTTTCATCCGGCCCGTGGCATTTGAAACAACGGTCGGAGAGGATGGGGCGCACGTGCCAGTTGAAGTCGACGAGATCGGATTCACGGCCGACGCCGGCGGTTGGACGGCAGTTTTCGGTCAGGAACCATATGCCGCCGACCAGTATGGCCGCGGCAAACACCATTTTTTTGGAAAAAAGAAAATGCACGGGCGGGTGATTTTGAGGCGAAAAATAATTCGCCGTTGGGCAAAACGGCGAATAAAAAAACCGCGACTTGGGTACAAGCCGCGGTATGGTAGGAATGTGTTGTTTCGGAAAAGATTTTATTCCGTCCTGATCACTTTAAATGCATCCCACCGGCCAGCATTTTCGATACGTAGGAGGTACATGCCTTTGGGCAGGTCGGCGGTAGGAAGACTGCACCGCGTGATGCCGACGGGAAACTGTTGTTGCATTTGCATACGACCATCGAGGCTGAACAGTTGCAGCGTAACGGGCGTTTCAGCAGCGGCCGGGAGCAGGGCTTCCAGAGTAGAAGAGAAAGGGTTGACGACTATGGTATGGCCGGTCAGGGCCTGCCGGCTGTAAACCTCAATTGGGGAAGACGAGGCGGCTTCCGTTTCCTCGCCATCTGGTTTGAGGCTTCCCAAACCGCCGCCGCCGCCGCCGCCGCCCGAAGGCGGTTGGGAGGGGTTGAGCACCCAGAATTCATAATTGCTGGTTGGCGAGGCCGTCACCGTACCCGTGGTGCCGTTAACCGACATGGTTAAACTGCAGGCGTTACCGCCCCAGGCATTGACAAACACCTGGCTGGAAGGCACGATGTCGTTTTGAGTCAATGGAGAAAGCCCTTCCTCGTTACGTGTTTCCAGGGCGTTCAAAAGTTGATAATTACCGGATACCGGCGAGACAAGGCCGATGGAAACATGGCCACTGCTTTCGACCCGGGCCCGGTACCGCGCCCGCTGGTTCATGGTTGTGTGACGCACCTCCAGCCAGAATTCGTAACCCGTCTGGTAATTGAAATTACAGGTGACCGGATTGGAGGAGAATCCGCCATGGCAGTTGAATTGGGGTGCGGAGTTGAAATTGGAAGCTTCCAGCACGAGATCGATCACGATGGTGCTTTGTTCCAGCCGGGCGAAGGCCTCACTTTGCTCGCCTGAAGGACAAACCGGAAAAATCCTGAATTCATAATTGTGTCCTTCTGCAAGGCCGTTTTGAGTAAAGACGAGGCTGCCGACAAGTTGGTCGCTGACATCGACGCTGGCAGTCAGGTCCCTCACTTTCATCCGGTATTGTGCGGCACCCGGCACAGGGCTCCATGCAACGGTGATATAGTTTGTTCCAACGCTTAAAACATAAAAACTGGCCGGCGCCGGCAAATTACACGCGTCGTCGGCACTCAGCACAACGGATGAAGAAGGCGCAACGGTCTTCGTTTCCGAATTGGCCAAAGGCGTTGAAATAAGGGTAAAAAAGGACAGCAGAAAAAATGAAAAGTTTTTGAACATACGAGGTAAATCAAGATGTGAGAAACTTTGGAACATGAACGCTCAAAATTGAATCCGTCGGGAGCGGAAAACAATAACGCTTTTTGAAAGGCATTCCCAACGACCTTGCACAGGATGGAAAACACGTATTTGCTGGAACTGATCAAAACGCTGACTTTGGAAGAACGGGAAGAACTGATTCGTTTTATCCATTCACCGTATTTCAACCGGGGCAAACAAGCCGCCGTGCTCCCGGCTTTGCTCACCGTCATCCTGGCCGCTTTGCCCGATCTTGCCGGAGGCGTGCTGGACAAAACTGCAATATATCATTTGGTATTTCCAGGGCAGGATGTTGTGGAGGGCAAGTTGGAAAAGGCGATGGCGGAGCTGAACAAACTGGTGCGCACATTCCTGCTGGTTCGTCGATACTTCGATGAAGACAATGCGTTCCAGCAAACGTTCGACCTCGCAGGCATCCTGCGCAAGCGCGGACTCGCGGGCCGATACCGGCAGCTGATCGCCAAGCTCGAAAAATACCAGTCCGGCCAAAAGCGAAGAGCCGCTCCTCATTATTACCGGCAATTTCTCCTGGAATTTGAAATTCATGAATGGCAAAGCACCTTCAATCAGACGAAGGGCGATTTCAACCTTCCCGCCGTGATCCAGAGTCTGGACTTGTTTTATTTCATCCACCGGCTCGAACTGCTGAACCGTTTTTTACTGCAGCAAAAAGTGGCCAGGCTCCAAATGACGCATGAACTCGATCTGATCCCCGAAGAAAACAAATTGCCCCGGCACTATTTGCATGAAAACATCGTCCTGCTCATCACCTTTAAAATATTTCAACTGTTGCGACAGCCTGAGCCCACGATCAAGGAATTCCAGGAATTGACCGATTTGCTGCTGACCCATGAAAATGAAATTGAACCCGACCTTCTCCAGCAGTTTTACACCTACATCCGAAATTTCTGCGTGCTGCTGATCAACGCCGGGTCGAGCGATATCGCTCCCATGCTGCACCACCTGCACGAAGACAACCTGGCCAGGGGCTATTTGTATTACGAGGGTAAATTGACCGCCTCCGCCTATATCAGCGTAGCCACCGCCGCGCTGCGGGTGAAAAAATTCGATTGGGCGCTTGGGTTTGTCGAGGCGCACCGGGGCAGGGTCATCGGCGACAACGAGACGCATGATCTTTACCGTTTCAACCGGGCAACCTGCCTTTTCGCCCTCGGGCAATTTCAGGAAGCCCTCAATTTGATCCCCGATACGTCCAACTACACCATTTACCTGCTGAACATCCGCAGGCTGGAATTGAAGCTGCTTTATGAAACCTCTTCCGAACTGCTTCCCTATAAAATCGACGCTTTCAAAATGTTCCTCAGCCGCGCCTCCAACAAGTTTCTGGCGCGTTCCCTGCGCGAGTACCAGAACAATTTCGTCAACCTCCTTCAGCAACTCACCCATTCCATTCCGGGCGATAAAGTCCGCGCCGAACGCCTCATCCGGCGCATCACCTCCCGAAAATCGGTCTCGGAGCGCGACTGGCTGCTTGAAAAAGCGCGACAACTGGCCTGAAAGCGGAGAATAACACCTGCCTCTGCGTTACAGTTTTAACTTAATTTACATGGATAGCAAAGCGTTTCAGGCCTTTGCGAGCGCTTTTTGCCCGTTTTCGAGGCACAGAGGGCTGGAATACACCGAAGAAAGAGTTATGGACAAAGCGGAGCCTCACCGCCACTTTTGTCCGGTCAAACAGCGCGTGCACGTCTGTCCCTGTTCTTTCTTCACCTTTAAACGATTGCATCTAACATGAAAAAACTTCTTTTCGCATTGCCCGTGCTGGTGTTCGCACTGGCCCTGTCCTTTTGCAGCAAACAACCTCAGGAAGAAACCCTTCAGCAAATGACCGGCATCGCCGGCGACCGCGCCATTTGTACGCTGGACATCACCGGAACTTCAACGCTGTCCGTATGCGGAACCGACCCGAGCGCTGCCTTGTGCGGCGCCTGTGTCACTGGCGGTTCGCCTTCCTTGTTCCACCACGGGACGCAAACGCTGCTCACGGGCACCGGCACGGTAGTCATCAACGCTACACCTACGCCCTATCCGTTCAGCATCCAGAATACCGGAGGGCAAACGAGCAATTACGTCATCACCTCCGGCTCCAATCAGGTCACGGTAAAACTGGCCGCCGGCGATTGCGAAGAGCTTTTACTGGACGCCAACTGCACGCTTTCCGTTCTGTAAAGCCGCACTGCACACCTTTTTCTACCCAACCGGGACCGGCTGCAACAGCCGGTCCCGGTTGTTTTTCAGGACAAATATTTCGCCTCGATCGGCATCCTTCTCCCCATCCCGAACGCCTTGGGGCTCACCCGCAGCACCGGCGCGGCCTGTTCCCGTTTGAATTCACTCATGTTCACCAGTCGCAGCACCCGCGCCACCAGTGCCGGATCGAAGCCCTGGGCTTCGATCTCCCGCGGCCCCTGGCGGCATTCGATGTACTGGTACAGGATTTTGTCCAGGATTTCATAGGGCGGCAGGCTGTCGGAGTCCTTCTGGCCGGGGCGGAGTTCGGCGCTGGGCGGTTTGGTGATAGAGTTTTTCGGGATCACCTCGCTGTCGCTGTTGATGTAGGCGGCCAGTTCGTACACCTCCAGTTTGTACACATCCGCCAGCACCGCCAGCCCGCCGCACAGGTCGCCGTACAAGGTGCCGTAGCCGACCGACATTTCACTTTTATTGGTCGTGTTCAGCAGGATGTTGCCGAATTTGTTGGACATGGCCATCAGCAAGGTGCCGCGCACGCGGGCCTGGATATTTTCCTCCGTAACGTTGAAAGGCAGGTCTTTGAAAAACGGTTGCAGCGCCGTTTCATAAGCGTCGTACATGGTTTTGATCGGCACGATGTCGTACTGGATGCCCAGGTTTTCGGCCAGGTGGCGGGCGTCGTCGACGGAGTGGCCGGTGCTGTACTGGCTGGGCAGGAGCAGTACGCGGACGTTTTCAGCACCGAGGGCCTTCACCGCCAGCACGGTCGTCACCGCCGAATCGATGCCTCCGGAGAGGCCCAGAATGGCTTTTTTAAAACCCAGTTTGTGGAAATACTCATAAATGCCTTCCACCAGCGCATCGTGGATCAGGCGGATTTTATCCTTGGGCTGCTCGGCATTCCTGCCGCCACGCACGACCTCGTCGAGGTCGTACACTTTTAAACCCTCTTTGAAATACGGCATTTCATCAAAAACCTGCCCGTCGGGCGATACCACGAGGCTGCCGCCATCGAAGATCACGTCGGTCTGCGCGCCCACGTGGTTGGCGTAGAACATGGGCACGCCGTAACGCAGCACGTTGGTGCGCACGGTGTGGATGCGCAGCGCCGCATGCGAATAATCGAAAGGCGAGGCCGAAAGGTTGAGGATAAAATCCGGGTGCTCGTCCATCATCTCGTCGAGCGGGCAAATTTTGTACAGCGGGTTCTCGTTGCCCACGTTCCAGATGTCCTCGCAGATCGAGAGTGCGATTTTTTTGCCTTTATAAGTGATCGTGTGAAATTCCGTGGCCGGCTCGAAATAGCGGTATTCATCAAAAATATCGTAAGTCGGCAGCAGGGTTTTGTGTTGCACGCCCAGGATTTTGCCGTCGGCCAGGAAATAGGCAGAATTGTGCAGGTCTTTGCCTTCGACGGCCGGGTTGCGCGAGGGCGATCCGACGGCAATGGCGATGCCCTGCGCGGCGCGGCACAAAGCCTCCACCGAGGCGTTGCTGCGCCGGATAAAATCGTCGAATTCGAGGAAATCGCGGGGCGGGTAGCCGCAGGTGGCCAATTCTCCGAAACAAATAATATCGGCGCCCTGCGCCTTGGCCTGCTCTACGGCCGCGAGCATTTTTTCGAGGTTTCCTTCAAAGTTTCCGATGTGGTAATTGAGTTGGGCGAGGGCAATTTTCATGAAAATGGAAGTTGAGGAGGCAAAAGTAGGGGGAAAATGTACCACAGAGACACGGAGGCACGGAGACACAGAGAGGATAATTTTATGAACTCCGTGTCTCCGAGTCTCCGTGGTAACGACCATACAACCGGAACGATTACCTTTGCGCCATCGTGATGAAAGACAAAACTGTGGTCACTCCTTACAACAATGCTGAGGCAAAAAAAGCGCAAGTCGAGCAGATGTTCGACAAGATCGCGCCGAAATACGACCTGCTGAACCGCTTGCTCTCCCTGGGCATCGATGTGCAGTGGCGCAAACGCGCGCTGCGCTACCTGAAAGCGGCTGCCCCGCAAACCCTGCTCGACGTGGCCACCGGCACCGCCGACGTCGCCATCATGGCGGCAAAAATGCTGCACCCTCAGCACATCACCGGCATCGATATCGCCAACCAGATGCTCGATTTCGGACGGGTAAAAATTCAGAATGCGGGGTTACAAAACATGATCACGCTCGAAACGGGCGACAGCGAAAACCTGCGTTTTGACGACAACTCTTTCGACGCCGTCACCGTCGCCTTCGGCGTGCGCAATTTTGAAAACCTCGAAAAAGGCCTCTCCGAAATGTTCCGCGTTTTGCGGCCCGGCGGCCGCGTGGTGGTCCTGGAATTTTCAAAACCGCGTATTTTTCCGATTAAACAGATCTACAACGGCTACTTCAAATACGTTTTGCCCCTCATCGGGCGTTTAACCAGCCGCGACGTGCGGGCTTACACCTATCTTTTTGAAAGTGTACAAGCCTTCCCCGAAGGCGACGATTTCCTGAACATTTTATCCAAAACCGGCTATCAGAATCCACAATGCGAACGTTTGACGCTCGGAATATGCTCCATCTACTCAGCAACCAAATAAAAGGCAAAGGGCAAAAGGCAAAAGGCAAATTGCGCCCGGCACTCTGCTTCTTGCTTTTTGCCTCTTGCTTTTTGCCCGCTGCAAAAGCCCAGTTCTCTTCGGGTCAAAACCTGAATTACCGCGATTTTCAGACCAAGCCCTACTATTTCGGCATCACACTGGGCTACAACCAGAGCGATTTCCGCATTTTTCATTCGAAAGATTTTATCCTGAACGATTCATTCAGCCGGGCAGAATCGGTAACGGGGCCAGGCTTCAACCTGGGTATCGTCTCCAACCTGAAAATCGGCGAATATTTCGACGTGCGCTTCCTGCCCACCCTCTCCTTCGCCGAACGGAACATCCGCTACGCAGCCCCGGGCGAAACTTCCCTGCTGCTCACCCGTCGCATCGAGTCGGTTTTTGTGGAATTGCCGTTTCATGTGCGCTACAAGTCGGCCCCCTTTCATGATTTCCGCCTGTTTGTGATCGGCGGGGTCAAGTATGTGTTCGATGTGGCCAGCGATTCCCGCACGCGTCAGGCCGCAGGCCTGGTAAAGATTGCGCCCACTGATTTTCAGGTAGAATACGGTGCCGGCATCCAGTTCTTTTTCCCGTATTTCATTTTCTCGCCCGAGTTCAAAATTTCGCAGGGACTGAATAACGTGCTGATTTTCAACGACCGACTTGAGCAGAGCAGCGTGTTGGAAAAGGTGATGTCGCGGACGTTTACGTTGTCGATCCACTTTGAGGGCTAACTGTAGCGCGAACTTTTAGTTCGCGCATCGTAGTTTTAAGCGATCAGATAAAAGTTGGTGTGCAGTAACCGACTAAACATACGTCAACTGAAAGTTGGCGCTACAGATGATTCCAGCAAAAACCGTCAGGGAAATCCTCGACGCCGTTCGCATCGAAGAGGTGATCGAAGAGTTTGTGAGCCTGCGCCGCCGCGGGGTCAACCTGATTGGTCTGTGCCCTTTTCACAACGAAAAGACGCCTTCCTTCAACGTCAACCCGAATCGCAACCTGTTCAAATGCTTCGGCTGTGGCAAAGCGGGCGACGCGGTGACCTTTCTGCGCGAACATGAAACTTTCACCTACCCGGAGGCGCTGCGTTGGCTAGCACGCAAATACAATATTGAAATTCAGGAAGTTGAGCTGACACCCGAGCAACGCGCCGCCGACCAGATGGCCGAATCGCTGTATATCGTCAACGATTTCGGGCTCAAACATTTCCAGGAACAACTCTTCGACACGGACGAAGGCAAATCCGTGGCCCTGCATTATTTCAAACAACGCGGGCTGCGCGAAGAAACCATCCGCACCTTCGGCCTGGGCTATGCGCCCGACCTGCGCGACCTGCTCCTTCAACGTGCCCGCGCAACCGGTCATTCCGTTGAATTGCTGAAAAAGGTCGGACTATGCAGCGCCGACGGCTCCCGCGACTTTTTCCGCGGCCGGGTCATGTTCGCCATCCACAACCTTTCCGGAAAAGTGGCGGCTTTCGCCGGCCGCACCATGTCGTCGGACAAAACGATCCCGAAGTACATCAACAGTCCGGAAACCGAGATTTACGTCAAAAACAAGACGCTATACGGCGCTTTTCAGGCGAAAAAAGCCATCCGTCAGCACGACGAATGTATCCTCGTGGAAGGCTACATGGACGTGATCTCGCTGTACCAGGCGGGTATCGAAAACGTGGTGGCCAGCAGCGGCACTTCGCTCACCGAAGGGCAGTTGCAACTCATCAAACGCAACACCAACAACCTCAAAATCCTCTACGATGGCGACCCCGCAGGCATCAAAGCCGCCCTGCGCGGCCTCGATCTGGCGCTCGAGCAGGACCTGAACGTCCGCATCGTACTGCTGCCCGAAGGCGAAGACCCGGACAGCTACGTGCAAAAAATGGGCAGCGAGGCCTTCAACGAGTATATCCAGCGTGAAGCGAAGGATTTTATCCTCTTCAAAACCCAGTTGCTGCTGAGCGAAATAAAAGGCGACCCGATCAAAAAATCGGGCCTTGTCCGCGACATCGTCGGCAGTATCGCCCGCATCCCCGACCCCATCAAGCGCAGTGTGTATCAAAAGGAATGCGCCAACCTGCTGGAGGTGGCCGAACCTGCGCTGGTGGAAGAGACCAACAAACTGATCACGCAGGGCATGAAAAAGCAGGCCGAGCGCGCAGCCCGGGCGCCCGAAGCAGCCAGTGATTCAGAATATGCGCAGCCCAACCCGGAATACGCCGTAGAAGACCCGGCGTTTGTGCGGCCAAAAGAACGGGAGATGTCGCGCGGAGACGAGTTTCAGGAGCGTGATATTATACGCTTGCTCGTGCAATTCGGCGCGCAGATGCTGCCCGACGGCCTCAGCGTGGCGGAGTATTTACTGGCCGATATCGAAGACTCGCTCGGCAGTTTTGAGAATCCGCTGTACGGAAAAATCGCTTCGGAATGCCATTCCAGGCTGCTGGAAAGCCAGCCGCCCAGCCTCGATTTTTTTGTGCAGCACGAGAACCCGGCCGTGCGCGATCTGGCCCTCGACCTGTTGAATTCTCCGTGGGAACTGTCGCCCAACTGGGAGGAACGATACAACTACCCGCTTCAGAACCAAAAGATGCCCGACCTGAATTTCGACCTCGACATGCGACAGGCGCTGGACCGTTTCAAATTGCGCAAACTCAACAAAATGTGCGACTTGAACCTCGTCCGTATCCGCTCCGCAGCCGATGCCGGTGATGCCGACAGTTTGGACCGTTACCTGAAAATTCAGCAAAAAATGCTGGAAGCGCGTAACGAACTGGCGCGGCGGGCGGGCACGGTGGTGCTGCCGAAATGAGGCATTTTTTGAAATAAATTTTTAAGCAGCGGGCGCAGATAGAAATGCCTAGTTTCATTTTGGGGCTTCCTTCCCGCGGTCTATTATCGTATTTTTGAAAAAATTTCTTCCATGCGAGCAGCCGAAAACCTTCCGGTTATCAAATCCCGGAAAAAAATATTGACCTACGACGACTATGCCGCGCTGACACCTCCGGACAGTGGGAACTATGAATTGCATAACGGAAAAATCGTTTTTATGCCTTCACCCACGCCCGTCACCAGGATATTGTTACAGCCCTGACTGCCTACATGCGCATTTTTGCCATGGAAAATAAACTCGGCAAGGTTTACACGGCCCCGCTTGATGTTGTATTTACCACCATCAACACCTTCCAACCCGACATCCTTTTCATTTCCAAAGCCAGGGAACACATCATCGGCGACAAAAAAATCGACGGCGCGCCCGACCTCGTGGTCGAAGTGCTCTCGGAAAGCAACATCCCTGCGGAGATGAGCTACAAAAAATACATTTACGAGTCCCACCTCGTCCAGGAATACTGGCTCATTAACCTGAACAAAAACACAGTGACCGTGTATATCAATAAAGAAGGTGGCTTCATGCCTGCCGGCATTTTCAGCGGGGAGGAGACGGTAAGTTCAGAGGTATTGCCAGGCTTCACCATCAAAGTATCCGACATCCTGAATGCATCTTGATTTCTTCGCAGATCACTAACCGCTGAATCATTTCTTACGCCAACCGGAAGGTTGGCGCTACAGCCCATGCAGCTCACCATCCTCGGCAACAGCTCAGGCGGCCCGTTTTTCGGACGCCATTACACTTCCCAGATTTTACAGGTTGACAATCAATGGTTTCTGATCGATTGCGGCGAAGGCGCCCAGATGCAAATGCATCGCTACAAGGTGCGTTATGACCGTATCCGGCAGATATTTATCAGCCATTTGCATGGCGACCACGTCTTCGGGCTGGTGGGCCTGCTAACTTCCTGGTGTCTCAAACGTCGAACGCTGTCCATCGACATTTTTTCGCCGCCCGGCATGCAGGAGCTGGTGGAAACCAACCTGCGGCTGTGCGGCGTACGCGTTCCCATTACCTTTCCGATCCGTTACCATGTGATCGACGCCTCCGTGCCGGCCCTGGCTTTTGAAAATAAGACGGTGGAGGTCAGCACTATCCCGCTGAACCACCGGGGGGTCGCCTGCAACGGCTGGCTGTTTCGGGAAAAACGACGGCCACGCAACCTGATACCCGAAAAAATTGCAGAATACGAGATTCCCTTCCGGCTGCTCCCAGGCATCAAAGCCGGCCAGGACCTCACGCTGCCCAACGGCCGCGTCATCCCGAATAACGAACTGAGTTTGCCGCCCCGCCCGCCCACGGCCTACGCTTTTTGCAGCGATACGGCGCCTTCGGCCCTGGTCGTGGAACTCGTGCGAGGTGTCGATCTGCTGTACCACGAGGCAACATTCACCACAGAACAGACGGCGGAAGCGGAATTGTCGGGTCATTCCACGGCAGCCCAGGCGGCAGCAATTGCGCGGGATGCCGGCGTAGGCCGTTTGCTGCTGGGGCATTTTTCGGGCCGTTACAACGATTTGCAGGAGCATTTGAAGGAGGCGCGGGCTATTTTTCAAAATACCGATGCCTCTGAGGAAGGCGAAATCTATGCGGTATAACGCCTGAAAAACAAAAGGCTTTCCATTACGGAAAGCCTTTTCAATATCAAACTTGCAGCGTAATCATGGTTATGTCTGGTAGCCCGGAATTTATTCCGGGTAGCCTGCCCGGAATAAATTCCGGGCCACCAGAGGGTCAGGCGAGTTTTTCCAGGTCGCGGATCAGGATGCTGTTCCGGTTGAAGTAAATCAGGTTTGATTTTCTCAAATCGTTGAGCACGGAGGTAACCGTCTGGCGACTCGTGCCGGTCAGGTTGGCGATTTCCTGTTGGGTGAGGTAGTGCTTTACAAGCGTTTCGTAGCCCACACGGCGTCCTTCCTTGCCGGCAGTATCCACCAAAAAGTCGATGATGCGTTCGCGGGCATCTTTGAGGACCAGCGAAGCGAGGCGTTCTTCTACGCGCTGGAGGCGCGTGCCGAGGTGTTGCAGGCAGGCAAAGACGAGGCGTTGGTTCTGTTGCATCAGCGACTGGAAATCGTCGACCCTCACGGACAGGTACTCCACTTCGTCGTGCATGGCTTGGGCAAATTCGCTGCGCTTCAGTTCACCGGCCAGGGCCAGATCGCCAAAAATCGCCGCGGGTTGCAAAATCTCTTTGATCACTTCGCGGCCGTCGAAAGCGTAGGTGCCGAGTTTGATCCGTCCTCGAATCAGAAAAAAGAGCTGGTCAGCAGCTTCATCGGGCATGAAGATGAAATGGAATTTTGAAACTCTGCGGTATTGGGCCATACCGGCGAGTTGCCGTAATTCATCGGCATCCAAAGCGGTCAGGGGCGGCAGGCTACCAAGGAATTGCATCTTGATGTTCGTTTCCATGGATCACGATGATTTAAAAAAGATGAAATTGTAGTTTGTGTTTGAGCGGGCAAGAGTCCCTATTTCCAGCAGGGTTGTCGGGGGGAAAGCGGTTTTTGGAAAGAAGGTTTGGCTATCCTTCTGAACCTTGTTACAAAAGTAGGCGGGAAGGGGTAGCAGAGAAAGGACATTTTTTAAGCATTGTCGGAAAAAATAAAAGTTTGGTTTTATTCTAAAAAATTGAAAATCAATATTTTAATAATCCTATTGCTCTAAAAAAAAAGATGGCATTGTTTTGGCCCATCTTCATTCAACCAGTAAAATTTACCGATGCGGCTTGGGCTGTAGAAGGGAAAGAAATCTGGTCGACTATCTTTGAGTAATGTGCTTAGCCATTGGCAAAAGGCCGTTTGAGCGGCTCTCACTTTAAAAACCGGGTGCCAATGGCGCGCTTTGAATGGCTTGAAACCGATTTACCATGAATATTAACCGTTTCTTTTCAATCGTGATCACAGCAGGGAGTTTGTGTTTGCTGACGATCTTCACGGGCAGCCCCATATTTGCTGCATCGGTTTTTTCCGGCCAGGAAGCAGTGTCGGGCAGGGGGGCGCCGTCGGTCGATACCTGTGACAACCCCATCCTGATCAATTCCATCAACGTCACCCACACCATTTGCGGGCTCTCCACAGGAACGATCAACATCAATCTCGCCGGCGGCAACAACGGGTACTCCTTTCAATGGGCCCCCAATGTTTCTACCTCCAACAGCGCCCTTTTGCTGCCTGCGGCGGCTTATCAGGTCACCATCACGCGACTCAGCAACCCGGCTTGTCAGATCGATACGACCATTATCGTCAATAATTCCAACGGCCCGTCGGTGCAGGTCGTCGATATTGAACCGTCCAACTGCCTGGCTGCCAACGGTCAGGTCACCCTGGCGCCCACCAACCTGTTTTATGTGTGGGACAATGGCGAGGTGGGGGCCGTCAACGACGGCCTGCTGAGCATCTGCTATTACATCACTGCCACGAATCCCGGTAATGGCTGCTCCACCGTGTTCAAAGTGTGCGTACCCAATGAAAATCCGCTCGAAACCAGCGCCCAGGTACTTGAACCGGCAAAATGCGGACATGCCACGGGCGCCGCGGAAATATTGGTAAACGGGGGTTCCGGGGTTTATTCGTACAGCCTGGGCGCTTCCTCCACGATCGACGGACTGCTGGCGGGCAATTACGACTGCGAAGTGGTCGATAATGTGACCGGATGCACCGATGATGTGGCTTTTACCATTCCTGCAGCGCAGGTATCGGCTACGGTGAACATCACGCCTTACAACATCGCCTGCCCCGGGGGCGGTACGGGTTTCGTAGGTTTCGAGGTCATTCCAGGGGCCAATTTCGATCTGCCGTTCAGTTTTAGCATCCGTGATTCCAACAACATGCAGTTTCAGCCGGGCAACCTGACGCCCGGCAAGTATTATCTCTCCATCGTGGACGCCGACAGCTGCATGTTGCCCATAGACTCTTTTTATATCACGGAGCCCGACCCGATCGTCACCCAGGCGCAAATCATCCCGGAAACCTGCGAACAGGGCGGACAAATCCAGCTTTCCTTTTCAGGTGGTAATGGCGGCTACCGCGTCGACTGGCTAGATCTGCCGGGTTCGGTGAACACGGAAGACCGCATCAATCTGCCTGCCGGTATTTATAAAGCCATTGTTTTCGACAGCCTGTTTTGTACCGACACGCTGGATACCTACCTCGTGCCTTCTTTCTGCGCAAAGCGCGACACTTTGCCTTTTATCCTCCCGGCGGGCACTACGGGCTCGCTGTGCCTGGAAACGCCCATCGGGATCCAACTGGATGATATTGATTTTCAATTAATCGGAGCCAGCGCTTCGGGCGTTTCGACCCACGGCAGCTGGGTGCTGGATGCTGCCCAGGGTTGTTTGATTTATTCGGCGGGTCTCAATCCGGGATTTGCCGTGGACACGATTTGCATCGCGGCAAATGTGGGACAATTCAATCTCAGCGACACCACCTGCATCATCGTGACACTCACGGCCCAGGCTCCAACCGAGGAAATTATTTATTTTACTGTTCAAACTGATCAGGCGGCTACTTCCTGTGGTATTATCCCGCCTGTGTTCAATAATCCGCTCGTGGTTCAGCTGAACCGGCCGGGGCTCAGCGGGACGAGCGATGCCTACGGCAATTATTTGATCCATCCCGAATCGGCCTGTCTGACTTTTTGGGCGAATGCGCTGCCCGGCTACAACGTCGACACGATTGCTGTGGCTGCACTCGATACGGTTTTGTTGCGCAGCCATTTTATTCGTTATGTGCCCTCTGTTCTGCCGCCTACGGATTGTTCGGCCGGTTTTATTCCGGAAGACAGCCTGGCAGTGCTGACCAGCAATTGTGCCGCCGGGGGCATGGTTTGTATTCCTGTCCCCTACGGGGAAATTGGTGATTTTGCCATAACAGACAACGATTTGCCCTATTTGAACGGCTATCTGGGCTGCAACCTCGACACCGTGATCGCCTATGCGCTTTCCCTGCTGCCGCCCAACGGCCCTTACCAGTTGAATGAATGGACGGTGAACGGGCAATCATTTTCCGGCGCCTTCCAGGACGCCAACGGCCTCGTAGCGCTCATGAACCAACTCGATCCCGTGCCAGGCTGGAACTTTCAGAACAACTTTTTCATCATCGGCGGCAACCCGGCCAATACGTACGGAGCCATTAAAGTGACCTCCTCCCAGGCTGTGGTGGGCGTGCTGCAGCCCAATCTGCAATTCATTCCAAGGGGCACGCAACTGCGCCTGGCGGCCGGGACGCACGAATTGGTGCTTCGGCGCATCCAGACCGGCTGCGCCGATACGGCAACGATCCGGGTGACCTGTATCGATTGTCCGCCCATTCATAATTATCCACTCGATTTTTTCGGCAACGTGGAATGGGAGGCGGCGAGCTGCGGATTGGATACCCTGTTCTGTACCAATATTTTAGCCTCGGAGCTGAACGACTTTGACATTACCGACAATGGCTCGATCGTCTCTGCGACTCAGTCCTGTGTGAACGGCCGGGTCGGTTTTCGCTTCGATACAGGATACCATTTTATCCAAATCCGCAACACGATCAGTACCTGCGAGTATGAAGTGAAATTTTATTTCAATTGCCCGCCGCTCGTCCTGGACGATACTGTGGCGGTAATGCTTATTGTGGGGCAAAACACCGTGATCTGTCCCAATCAAACCCTGCTCGCGCCGCCGATCGTTTCCATCGGCAATGTTTGTGGCAATGATAATGGCAACGTCACGTACTCCTTTAATCAACAAACTTTTTGTGCTTCGCTGACGGGAAACACCCCGGGGCTGGATACGCTTTGCCTCCAAATCTGCAATGCCGATGGGGATTGTTACACGACAGCGGTGATCGCTACCGTCAGTGCGGAGCCACAGGACACGATCACCGAAGCCCGGCCCGACGAGGCCGTCACGGTCAAAAACACCCCGGTAGAAATCCCCGTGCTGGCCAATGACCTGATAGAGAATGGATTGGGCAATCTGGGAGCGCTGGCAGAATTGTTGATCCTGAACCCGCCCGGCCTCGGCCAAGCCGAATACCACGCCGCCACCGGAACGATCACCTACACGCCTCATCCGGATACCTGCGGCACGGACGCCTTCATTTATCGCATCAAGGATAAGCGGGACGTTCAGGACACGGCCCTCGTACGCATCACGGTCAATTGCGACAAACTACTTATTTTCAATGGATTTTCTCCGAACGGCGACAACCTGAACGATGTCTGGCACATTCCCGGCATCGAGGATTATCCTGCCAATACGGTTCAGGTGTTCAACCGCTGGGGCAATCTTGTTTTTGAACAAAAGGGCTACAACAAGCAGAATGCCTGGGACGGCCGTTGGAATGGAAAGGACCTGCCTGACGGAACCTACTATTACCTGATCGACCTGGGTAAGGGACAAAAACCGCTCAGTGGGTATTTGCAGCTGATCCGCTGATGCTGCGGGAAGGAGCAAAAACAAGGTAATTCATCTGTAGCCTTTTGGATTTTCTTTTGATATAAGAAACCTGAAACCTGAAATTAGATTTTAGAATTGGAAAAGGGTTGGGATGCTCTCATTCAATGCTTGCCATCGGTAGACATTTGAGAGCATCCCAACCCTGCAATTCTAAAATCTAATTTCAGGTTTCAGGTTTCTTATATCAAAAAACTCGTGTGTGAGGTCGTCAGTATTCGTCCTCGTTGAAGAAAAAGTCTTCGTGGCGCGGATAATCGGGCCAGATGTCTTCGATGCCTTCATATAATTCGCCGTCGTCTTCCAGTTCTTCCAGGTTGTCGATGACCTCGGAAGGGGCACCGGAGCGAATAGCATAATCGATGAGTTCGTCCTTGGTGGCCGGCCACGGTGCTTCTTCGAGATAAGAGGCGAGTTCGAGCGTCCAATACATAGGTGCGATAAAGTTGTTAGCGGTTTAAGATGTTGGTTTTAAGTCGAGTCTTCCGGGGGGTTGGCGTTGAACGTAAAATTGTACGACAAGTTTTATCCTTTTGGGAAAAACTCCGCCAGCGGGCATTTTAAAGGATCAGCATGGCGTCGCCGTAGCTGAAAAAGCGGTATTTTTCTTTGATAGCTTCTTTATAGGCTTCCATGATCAGGTCGAAGCCGCCAAAAGCGCTCACCATGATGAGGAGGCTGGATTTCGGCAGGTGGAAATTGGTCACCATGCAGTTGGCGATGCTGAAATCGTAAGGCGGGTAGATGAACTTGTTGGTCCAGCCTTCCACGGGCTTCAGCATTTTTTCGGCAGAAACGGCCGTCTCGATGGAGCGCATCACGGTGGTGCCTACGGCACACACCTTTTTGCCTTCCATGATGCTTTTATTCACGGTATCCACGGCTTCCGGGCTGATGCGGAAGTATTCCGCCTCCATTTTATGTTTGGAGAGGTCTTCCACGTCGATGGTGCGAAAGGTGCCCAGGCCGATATGCAGGGTCACTTCGGCAAAACGCAAGCCTTTGAGTTCCAGGCGTTTCATCAGCTCGCGGCTGAAGTGCAGGCCTGCCGTCGGGGCAGCCACGGCGCCAAGTTCCTTGGCGTAGATGGTCTGGTAGCGTTCGCGGTCGATCGTTTCGGGTTCCCGCTCGATATATTTGGGCAGAGGCGTATTGCCGAGGCGTGAGAGTTCGTGCTGGAACTCGTCTTCGGTGCCTTCGAAGAGGAAGCGGATGGTGCGGCCGCGGGAGGTTGTGTTGTCTACAACCTCGGCAACAAGGGCATCATGGCCGTTTTCATCTTCGAAATAGAGTTTGTTACCGACACGGATTTTTCGGGCGGGGTCTACCAAAACATCCCAAAGCCGGGCGTCGTGGTTGAGTTCGCGGAGCAAGAACACTTCAATTTTGGCGCCGGTTTTTTCTTTCTGGCCAAAGAGCCTGGCGGGGAAAACCTTCGTATTGTTGAAGATCATCACATCGCCTTCATTGAAATAGTTGAGTATGTCCTTAAAAATCTTGTGCTCAATTTTGCCGGTGTCGCGGTGTACGACCATCAGGCGGCTCTGATCGCGCTCATCAGCCGGGTATTGGGCGACGAGTTCTTTGGGCAGGTTGAAATTGAAGCTCGATAGTTTGGTGCGCATATGTCAAAGGGTGGAAATTGCCGGAAAACGATCAAAAGGGTAAAACGGCTTCGTATGGGCCGGCATTTCAACAGGATGGGTGTATTTCGATTTGTAGGCAGAAGCCCATTTAGTGGGCCAGAAAGCCGGTTTTGGAATATAAAAACCGATCAAAACAGGGCACTTTTTAACTTGACGCAGGATTGGCGTCAAAAAATGCCTGCAAAAGTAGAATTTCTGCACTAACGTCAAATAGGGGAGAAAGGTTTTTTGGTATTTGGTGTTTGGCTTGTTGGTCTTTGGTAAGCGTGTATCCCAAAGACCAACAGCCAAAGACCAACAGCCAAAGACTTTTAGGCCATGGCCATTTCTTTTTGCGCTTTTTTCCGCTCGAAATCTTTCAGGTAAATTTTCCGCAGGCGGATGCTTTTCGGCGTCACTTCCACATACTCGTCTTCCTGAATGTATTCCAGCGCCTCTTCGAGGGTAAACCGGCGGGGCGGCGGCAGCGAAGCTTTGTCATCGGAGCCGGAAGCGCGCATGTTGGTGAGTTTCTTTGTCTTGGTAACGTTCACCACGAGGTCGCCGACGCGGGTGTTTTCGCCGATTACCTGTCCTTCATATACTTCTTCACCCGGATCGATGAAGAAAGTGCCGCGATCCTGCAGGTTGTCGAGCGAATATGCGATGGCAGTGCCGGTTTCCATCACGATGAGGGAGCCTGTCTGGCGGCCGGCGATATCGCCTTTCCAGGGTTCGTAGCCCATAAAGCGGTGGGTCATGATGGCTTCGCCCTGGGTGGCCGTGAGAATATTGGAACGCAGCCCGATGATGCCGCGTGAAGGAATTTCAAAACGCAGCAGGAACCGGTCGCTTTTGGGTTCCATACTTTTCATGACGCCTTTGCGACGGGTTACCATTTCGATGCATTTGCCGCTGGAAGTTTCCGGGACGTCGATGGTCAGTTCTTCCACGGGTTCGCATTTGACGCCGTCGATCTCGCGGACAATTACGCGCGGCTGGCCAATCTGCAATTCGTAGCCTTCGCGGCGCATGGTTTCGATCAGGATGCTGAGGTGCAACACACCGCGGCCAAAAACCATGAAGGAATCGGCCGAGCCGGTTTCTTCCATGCGCATGGCGAGGTTTTTCTCGAGTTCTTTTTCGAGGCGCTCCCGCACGTGGCGGCTGGTGACGAATTTGCCTTCCTGGCCGAAAAACGGGGAGTCGTTGATGGTGAACAACATGCTCATTGTGGGCTCGTCTACAGCGATCACGGGCAGTGCTTCGGGATTTTCAAAATCCGCGATGGTGTCGCCGATCTCAAAACCTTCGATGCCTACGATGCCGCAGATATCGCCGGCTTCCACCTCCTGAACCTCTTTTTTGCCCATACCTTCAAAAATGAACAGCGATTTAACGCGGTGGCGCTGAATACTGCCGTCTTTTTTGACCAGGGATACCGGCTGGCCGGCCACCAGTTTGCCGCGCGACAAACGTCCCACGGCGATACGGCCGATGTAGTTGGAATAGTCCAGCGAAGTCACGAGTATCTGGAGCGTTCCTTCGGACACTTCGGGCTCTGGGATGTATTTGATGATGTCGTCGAGCAAGATGGTGATATCCTCAGCCGGTTTTTTCCAGTCGTGGCTCATCCAGCCTTGTTTGGCGGAGCCGTACACCACCGGGAAGTCGAGTTGTTCTTCGGTGGCATCCAGGGAGCACATCAGGTCGAACACGGCTTCGTGGGCCCAGTCGGGGTTGCAGTTCGGTTTGTCGACTTTGTTGATGACGACCACGGCTTTTTTACCGAGTTCGAGGGCTTTTTGCAGCACGAAACGGGTTTGCGGCATGGGGCCTTCGAAGGCGTCCACGAGCAGCAGCACGCCGTCGGCCATGTTGAGCACGCGTTCCACCTCACCGCCGAAGTCGGCGTGACCGGGAGTGTCGATGATGTTGATTTTGTAACCCTTGTACTGGATAGAGACGTTTTTGGCCAGGATCGTGATGCCGCGTTCCCGTTCCAGGTCATTGTTGTCCAAAATAAGATCGCCGGTGACCTCGTGTTCCTTGAAGACCTGGGCTGCATGGATCATTTTGTCCACAAGAGTGGTTTTGCCGTGGTCGACGTGAGCAATGATGGCGATGTTGCGGATATTTTTCATGAAAAATGGTTGCTAGGACGAACTGGGGATTTTTTGATTCAAGAAATTTTTATCAAAACTTCCCCCACTTCTCCAAATTTTTAGCCTGACAAGGCGGTCTTTTTAAACGAGCCGCAAAATTACGTTTTTCTGAGACGACAAAAAAGCCGCTTTCAGAATTGTCTTTGTTAACGATTGATGAAGTTTTGCCCAAAACCCGGCAAAACGCCCCTATTGTTTCAAAAACAAACTTTAATTTATGGAAAATATTCCGTTACATTTGTGCGCTTGCTCGCGCATGGCTCCCGGCAGTCCGGTCATAACAATACACCCTGTGCATATGGGAAGAACCAATTGAGAGCGCAGGATCAAAGACCTGACGGTACTGCTGGGATTTTTTTTGTCCGTTCCAACCGTATCCAGCGGTTTCTCTTTCCCACAATATTTATCCGCCTCCTCCTACCTGCGACGTCCGCGGGAGTACCTCTCCGGACAAATACATGATGCTGCGCAAATTCGGCCGTGAATTGTCATA
>JBGAJY010000058.1:0-25792 GCA_044224705.1 Saprospiraceae bacterium | reverse complement strand
CGATCTGGTCGGATTCTCCACCCAGGCGGCGTTTCTTGACTACGATCTGGACGGAGACCTCGACATGTTCCAACTGAATCATTCGTTGCACCAAAATGGAACATTCGGCCAAAAAAAGACCTTTATCGGCACTTTTCACCCCCTGGCGGGCGACAAACTGATGCGCAACGACAACGGAAAATTTGTCAACGTCACCAGGGAAGCCAATATCAACAGCACCGTGATCGGATACGGTTTGGGCATTACAACTGGCGACCTGAACAACGACGGATACCCGGACATCTACATTGGCAACGACTTCCACGAAAACGATTACCTCTACATCAATCAAAAAGACGGCACTTTCAAGGAGGTTTCTACCGATGAACTGATGCACACCAGTCAATTTTCCATGGGTGTGGATATGGCCGACGTCAACAACGACGGCTGGACCGACGTCGTCTCGCTCGATATGCTGCCGGAAGACCCATTTATCCTCAAAAGCTCGCTCGGGGAGGATACCTGGGACCTCTACCATTTCAAATTGGGATTCGGATACAGTTACCAGTTTGCCCGCAACAACCTGCAATTGAACAATGGCGACGGCACGTTCAGTGAAATCGGCCTGTTCTCCGGCATCGCCGCGACAGACTGGTCCTGGTCGCCCCTGTTTATGGATTACGACTGCGACGGGCGGAAGGATTTGTTCGTCAGCAACGGCATTCCCCGCCGTATGAACGACATCGATTTTGTCAAATTTCAGGAGGACAAAGGCCTGCTGCTGCGCCCAAATGGCGTCACCGTAGATGAATCGGAACTCAAAGTCATCGATAAAATGCCACGCGTCAAATTGCCCAACAAACTCTTTCACAACAACGGCAACCTGCAATTCGGCGATGCCACAAATCAGATAAAAGGCGGCATTCCGACCTTCTCCAATGGCGCCGTTTATGCCGATCTGGACAACGACGGCGACCTCGATGTAGTGGTAAACAACCAGGAAGACGAACCTTTTATTTACCAAAACCTCCTGCGCGAACACCCGCCCGCCACGCCTTCCGATTGGCTGTCGTTCCAGTTCAAAGGCCCTGCCGGCAACCTGCACGGCATCGGAGCCAAAGTGGTGGTTTACCGAAAAGACGGCCAGCGCCAGGCCGACGAGTTTTTCCCGGTGCGCGGGTACCAGTCCAGCGCTCATGTGCCTTTGAACGTCGGTATCGGCGATCCCAATACCGTGGACTCAGTGCTGGTGGTTTGGCCGGATCGGAGCTGCCAAAAACTGGCTGGCCTGCAATTTAACAGCAACCTGATTGCCGAATGGAAACCCGGACTGCCGCAGTTTGATTTCAGCCAATTGGGCAAACAAAGACCCGCCCCGTACGCATTTGCCGACGTCACGGCCTCCACGGGTTTGGAGTTCAGGCACCTGGAAAATCCTTTTGTCGAATTCAACCGCGAACCGCTGATCCCGAACATGGTGTCGTCGGAAGGACCGGCTCTGGCCGTTGGCGACGTGAATGGCGACGGACTGGACGACGTGTTTTTTGGCTCCGCCAAACGTGAAAAAAGCGCCTTGTTTATACAGACGCCCGGTGGTACGTTTCAACTCAAAACACCGCAAGCGATCCTGCAGGACAGCATTTTCGAAGATGTCGACGCTGTATTTGCCGACCTGGACAACGACGGAGACCAGGACCTTGTCGTCGCTGCCGGCGGCAATGAATACCGCGGTAAGGAAGACCCCTTGAAACAACGCGCCTACCTGAACGACGGCAAAGGCAATTTTACCCGGGCCGAAGGCTTGCCCGATTTATTTATGACGGCCTCCTGCGTGCTGGCCGCCGATTTTAACGGCGACGGCCTCGTCGACCTTTTTTTCGGCGGCAGGGCGATCCCCTGGAAATACGGCGTGACACCCAATTCATTCCTGCTGCAAAACAAAGGCGGCGGCCGTTTTGAAGACGTCACGGCTGCGGTAGCGCCCGATCTTCAGTCCGTTGGCCTGGTCAAGGGGGCCGCCTGGGCCGATATGGACGGCGACGGCGATCCCGACCTGCTCGTGACCATGGAGTGGGAGCCCCTCGTCGTGTTGGTCAACAACGGCGGAAAATTCGAGAAGAAAACGATTGACACCGGCAAGGGCTGGTGGAATTTTGCGCTGCCCTATGACTTTGATGGCGACGGCGACATGGACATCCTGGCGGGCAATACCGGTAAAAATTCGCGCCTGAAACCCTCCGTGAAAGAACCGGTGCGCCTCTTCGTCAACGACTTCGACGGCAACGGTCAAACGGAAACCATCATGACCTACTTTGTCAAAGGGAAAGAAGTACCGTTTGCGAACTACGAAGAAATGACGAAGGCCCTCCCTGTGATCAAGAAGAAATTCCTGCTGGCCAAAGATTTTGCGAAAGCATCCGTGAAAGAACTTTTAGGCCCGGAAAAGCTGGAAAAATCGATCGTCCGGGAAGCCGACAATTTCGAAAGCACGTACTTTGAAAACACAGGCAACGGGTTCGTCTTCAAAGCCCATCCTTTACCCGATGAGTTGCAGCTCAGTACGTTGAACGCTCCTCTGCTGGCCGATCTGGACGGCGACGGTATCAAGGAGGTGATCCTGGGAGGCAATTTTTACGAGTGCAACATCGAAATGGGCCGCTACGACAACAATTTTGGAAACGTCCTGACGATTGGAAAAAACGGCGTCATGAACGTGTATCCGCTGGGCGATTTGCGGATCAAAGGGCAGGTGCGGCGCATTCGCACGGTGGTGGTAAAAGGCAGAACTTGTTTTGTTTTTGCGCGGAACAATGACACTTCCCTGCTCATTGAGCCGAAAAGCCCGCCGGTGCGGTAAGTCTTTGGATAAATGGCGTCGCGGCAACGGACCATTCCCGTGACGCCATTTACCACACAAACGGTTGTTCATTGGGCGGAAACCCGGATTCGACCGAAAACCTCCGCAGAAAGAACGAGTGAAGGATAATTTTCCCGGCGTACCATAAATTTTACCGCTATGAAAAAAATCCAACTCCTTGTACTCTTCCTGGTCTGTACCCTCGCCGCCCATGCCCAGGTCATGCGTTCCCTTCCGGTCAGTGGCGGCAATATCAAAAGTTCAGTTTCAGCGCGAATCGGCGTGACCGACATTGCCATTCACTGGGATGCTCCTGGGGTGAAAGGCCGCGAAGGCGCCATCTGGGGCACAACGGTGGTGCATTACGGCTTTCAAAATCTCGGATTCGGCACAGCGAAGGAATCGCCCTGGCGCGCCGGCGCCAACGAAAACACAACGATCACTTTCAGCACCGATGTACTGGTGGAAGGCAAGCCCCTGGCCGCTGGCGCTTACGGCTTTTTCATCGCCGTGTACCCCGATTCCTGCACGCTGATCTTTTCCAAAACGAGCACCTCCTGGGGCAGTTATTTTTACAATCCTGCCGCCGACGCCCTGCGCGTGACGGTTCGTCAGCAGAAAAACCAGCCCGCCAGCCGCGAATGGCTGAACTACGAATTTGCGGACCAGCGCGAAGACGGCGCAACCATCGCCCTTGTCTGGGAGCGCTGGCGCATCCCTTTTCGCGTCGATATCGACCTGAAAAAAACCGTGCTGGATGCCCTGCGCCAGGAAATGGCCAACAGCCCCGGATTTTACGATCAAAACCTGAATGCCGCCGCCACCTTCTGTCTGCAGCACGATTACAACCTCGAAGAAGCGCTGGACTGGGCCGACCGCGCCGTTCAGAACACGCCTTCTTTCACCAATTACCGGCTCAAAGCGCAGATTCTCGAAAAACTGAACCGCGTCGCCGAAGCCGACAAGATCATGGCGGATGCATTCGACCGGGCCACTTTGCTCGAATTGCACCAATACGGCCGTCAACTCATCACCGAGAAAAAGCCGCAAAAAGCCATGGAAGTGTTTCAATTGAATTTTAAAAAGAACGGCGACACCTGGCCGGTGCATGTTGGCCTGGCGCGCGGCTACTCCGCCAACGGCGACCTCAAAAAAGCCCTGGAACACGCCAAAATTGCCCAGAAACAGGCTCCCGACGATATGAACAAGAAAAGCCTGGACAATATGGTCAAAACCCTGTCGGAAGGGAAACCGCTTGCGCAATGAGGGTTTGAAATAAGATTTCAGATTACATGAGATTAGATTTTAGAATTCAAAAGGGTAGCCCGGCATGTCAGGTTACCCTTTTGAATTCTAAAATCTAATCTCATGTAATCTGAGATCGTCAATCAAATACCACCATCACCCTGCTCTTCACTCCCTGATGAAATCAAGTTCCTGGTGCCGGTCGAGCCGCGCAATAGAAGAAGGTTCGTGGGGTTCCTTGTCGTCCTGACGATGTTTGACGACATAATCTACATTCATCAGAATGTCGCTGCTGATGGCGCCGAAGGTGGGCGGGAAGGGCTGGCCGCTTTTATTGGCCGAGGTACTCAGCAAGGGGCGGCCAAGGGCGGCGATCAGGGCTTTGCAGAACTCATCCTGCACCACGCGTATCCCGACGGAGCCGTCGGGCGCTTTTACGGCCGCCGGGAGGCCCACGGTGCGATCATAGATGACGGTGAGCGGGCGGGTGTGGTAGGCCAGCAGCGTTTCGAGGCGCGGATGGATTTTGGGGGCGAATTGTTTGAGCATTTCGATGCTGTCGACCAGAATGATATAACCTTTATCGGGCGTGCGGCCTTTCAGATTGGTGACCCGGGCGATGGCGACCTCATTGGTGGCGTCGCAGCCGATTCCCCAGACCGTATCGGTGGGATAGCAGATGATTCCTTCGTCGAGAAGGATCCGGACAATTTCTGAAATGTCGTCGCGTAGCAGGAACATGGCCAACAAGAAGGGTTTAATGCGCGTTAGTGAGCGTAGTTTTACGGGGCAAAAATCCGCCAAAGAGATGATTGAACGCTTTTTAGCGGGAATAATTTCTTTTTGCAGCGAGTGTGCTGCCGGAAACCTGTTCGTTTTTACCCTGTCTGTATTTTTCGGCTCATACAATTAAACGCGGTTTGTACATGTCTGTTCGCGGCAAAATTTTTGGAATTCTGATTACCCTCGTATGCGCTTTTCCGGCCCTTACTTCGGCCATGCACATCATTGGCGGAGAAATAACCTATGAATACCTCGGACCCGGCGCTACTGCCGGGACGAACAAATACCGGTTTACCATGAAAATCTACCGGGATTGCAACAGCGGCGGTGCGCCGTTGGACAACCTGGCCAGTTTTGCGATTTACAGGGGCAGCTATTCGAATAACACGCTGTTTGCCTCATATGTCAATAACAACCGCATTCCTCTGTCCAGCAGCGGTTTCATTCAGCCGGATACGCCTAAATGCGTGCAGGAAATCCCGGACGTTTGCGTGCAACAGGGTTTGTACACGTTCATGCGCGACCTGCCCGAATCCAGTGAAAGTTATTTCATTGTTTACCAGCGCTGCTGCCGCAACAACAGCATTTCCAATATCCTGACGCCCGGCGATGTCGGCGCCACTTATTTTGTCGAAATCACCCCGCTTGCCCAGCAAGTACACAGCAGCAGCCCGGTTTTTAACGATTTCCCGCCCATTCTGATTTGCAATAAAGTGCCCCTCGTTTTCGATCATTCGGCCACGGACCCGGATGGCGACAACCTCGTGTACAGTTTTTGCGCGCCGTTTCAAGGCGGAGGAAACATCACAAACGGACCGCTGGCCGGCAGCTGCGACGGCGCTACGCCGAGCCCTCCCTGCGGGCCTCCGTTCGACAACGTACTGTACGTGGTGCCCAATTACAGCCCGGGCAACCCTATGGGCGGTAATCCGCAAATTTCGATCAACCCGCTGACCGGTCTGATTACCGGCGCCCCGAGCATGCTCGGACAATATGTAGTGGGCGTGTGTGTCCAGGAATTCCGCAACGGACAGTTGTTGTCGACCATCAAAAGAGATTTTCAGTTCAATGTGGCCGACTGCGACCCGTTCATCGTGGCCAAACTGGACCGCCCCAGTACGCTGGGGGGCGACACACTGAATTCCGTTGGTCAAAACTATTACATCCGGGCCTGCGGCGAGAAAACCCTGCACCTGGAGAATGAAAGCATCGGCCAGAATTTTGTTACCAAGTTCAAATGGGTGTTCGACCTGAATGGCAACATTTACCAGGACAGTGTGAACTGGAGCCCTACCGTGGCTTTTCCGGACACCGGACGGTACATCGGCTACCTCCTGCTCAACCCGGGCGACTACTGCGCAGATACGGCTTTTTTGACGGTGGATGTGTTCCCCGAAATTACTGCCGATTTTACTTTTGATTTTGACTCCTGCGTTGCGGGACCAGTGATGTTTACCGACCAGTCTTTCAACGAAGACGGCGTCACGCTAAACCGCTGGAAGTGGAATTTTGGCATTCCCGATGCGCTTTCTTCTGAGCAGAGCCCTTCGTATTTGTATCCTATCCCTGGCAATCACCAGGTTCGATTACAGGTTTTTGACACCAACAACTGCTGGGATTTGACTTCGAAAACTGTCCAATGGTTCCCGGTACCCCCTTTGATCATCATTCAGCCCAGCACTTTTCTCGGTTGCGCGCCGGCGGATATCTTTTTTAATAACCTGTCGTCGCCCATCGATTCGACTTACCATGTGGTTTGGGATTTTGGCGACGGATCGGGTACCGTGGACGTGATCAGTCCGGAACACCTGTACGACGAACCAGGACTCTTTGACGTCAGCGTCGCCATCACCTCACCGATCGGATGTTTCACGTCCGATACTTTTCCTCGTCTGATTCGGGTGGAGCCTTCTCCGAAAGCCGATTTCACCTTCGATCCTGCCGAAGGCCTGACCAACCTGAACAGCACCGTTCAATTCACCGACCAATCCGTGGGCGCCGCACACTGGAACTGGCAACTGGATCAGTACAAGACGACCACCGAGCAAAACCCGCTTTTCACTTTTCCGGATACCGGCCTCATGGCGGTTCGGCTCATTGTGACCCACCTGCGCGGCTGCAAGGATTCACTGACCCGCTATCTCGACATCCGGCCGGAGACCCGCTGGTTCATGCCCAATGCTTTTACCCCTAATGGTGACGGCAAAAACGACGGTTTTTACGGAAAAGGATTCCTCGAAGGCGTCACAGATTTCCGGATGAGCATCTGGAACCGCTGGGGAGAGATGGTTTTTGAAACCGGAAATCCGACCGAACAATGGAACGGCCAAGCCCATAACAGCGGCGGCATGTCGCCCGCAGGAGTGTATATCTACCTTGTTACCTTCACGGAACCCCGCGGATTAGCCAGGGAATACCGCGGTTTCGTAACCCTGATCAGGTAACTCAGCGGAGCAAGGTCACATTCCCTTTTTTCTCCCATTCCGCGCCGCCAATGCAACGAACCCGAATGTAATAACCAAAGGTTTCGGGCGACAGCGGCTGGCCCTTGTAGGTGCCGTCCCAGGATTGGTCGGGGGAATTGGCCTCGAAAATTTTTTCACCCCAGCGGTTGTATATCACCCAGTAAACTTCTTCGATGAACTTCCCCTCGGGGCGCAGTTCGTCGTTTTCTCCATCGCCGTTGGGTGAGAAGCCGGTGGGGAAAAACAGGTATGGCTCCTTGCAAATCGGGATCAGCACGACCACGCGAACCGTATCCAGTAGCACACAACCGCCTGATAATTGCGCCGTTACGACATAATCGGTCGTTTGGAATGGCGATGCAACGGGGTTGGCGATATTGGGATCCGACAAGGCATAATCCGGTCCCCAAACCAGGGATTCTGCCAGGGGCAGGTCGGCGTACAACTGGCTGCTTTGCCCTTGAATAATGGTATCGGGAGTAGCCGTAGCGCTCAGGGCGCCGGGTTGCACCACGGTTACAGTGATGTCGCCGGTGCGCACACAAGGACCGTTTCCACTCGCCGTGACGGAATAGGTAGTTGTTTCCAAGGGAAATGCCAGCGGATTGGCCGCTGTCGAATCGGACAGCGAGGCGGCTGGTGACCAGGCATAACTATACAATGGGTCGGCCTGAGGAAACAAGGGAATCGTGTCGCCGATGCAGATGGCTAGTTCCTCTTCCAGCAGGTTGACCGGCGGAATCGGTGCCATGAAAGAAAGCAGTACCGAGTCACGGCATCCGTTGAACGATTTGGCGATGAGCCAAAGGGAATAATTGCCCGTCTGACTCACCTTAAAAATTGGATTTTGCTGTGTGGAACTCAATTGATTGCCGCTCGGCAGGGTGAGTTGCCAAAACCAGGACATGATGCCGAAGCTGGTATCGGAACTTTGATCGAGTCCCTGGATGTACAGGATGTTGCCGGTGCAATCCGGATAGGCCAGGTCCAGTCCAGCCTCCACAAAGCCTTTGGTGAGGTGAATTTGCTGAATCGCCGTATCGCTGCAGGGAGTGCCAGGGTCGACGATCAGGGCCACGGAATAGTAACCGGTATCGGGGAAAACGTGCGTGGGCGCCAGTTCGGTGGAGGTATTGCCCGGGTCATTGGGCCAATCGAAATACCAGCGGTATGCTGTGGCGGCGGTGCTGAGATTTTGAAATTCGACGGTAGTCGTATTGCAAACAGGTTCAGGGACATACCATGCTGCTGCCGGTCGGCCGCAATCGGCGACATTGAACTGAAAATCGCGGCGCGTAGTGGAAATGATCGTGGTATCGTCGCGGTATTCATCGACGCATACCCCGACCACAAAATTGCCGATCGTGTTGGGCACGCCGTTCAGCCAACCCGTTTGCGGATCAATCTGAAGGGGCATGCCGCCGAGCAGGTTGTTCAGGCTGTATGGCGGGTCCAGCCATTGCAATTCCTGGTAGGGTCCCGCAAAGGGCGGATTGGGCACGGGAGTCAGGGAATCGGGCCCATTGAGCGGTGTGCAAAGCCTGTACACGAGTGAATCATCGTCGGGGTCGGTGGCGGCATGGTCAAAATTGACCGGTTCATGAATGCAAATGGCTACGGGCGGCCAGTTGTTGAACACCGCGGCGCTGTTGCATTCCAGCATCGATTGTTCGGTTATGGTGGCCGTATAGGAAATACCCGTATTCAGCGGATCGGGCAAATTGCGGATGAGCATATTGCGGCAGCAGCGCTGGTATACGAGCGTGTAACCGCCGGGTGAAAACGGCAAGGTGATGATTTTTTGATAAATGGCACGATGTACGCAAACCTCCGGCGGAACCGTCAGGCAAGGATTGGTGAGCACGATCGGCAACGTATCGCTGATGTTGTCGATGCGCAGGGTGTCCTTTTTAAACAACTGCCAATCAGCGGAATAAATCCCCAGGATCGCCGGCTGGTCGAAATTCGGCTCGCCGTTGTAGCAGTCGCGGTAAACCGTCAGGGTAATTTCATATTTGTCGTTGCCCAGGCAACGGTAAGTGATTTCACCGCCGACGATATGCGTAGCTTGCAGGCGTTGCGTGAAAAAAAGCGTGAAAAAGGAGAAGATCAAAAAGGCGCGCATTGGTAACGCCAACTTTCCGGTTGGCAGGTTTTGTACCGCCAACCTTCTGGCCGGCGGGTATTGCACCGCCAACCTTCTGGTTGGCGGTTTGTTCATTAAACACAAACACTGTGCTGCTAAGTTTGTAAAATGTTTTTTTGAATGCCAAATTGAACTTGCCAATCTGCCGGTTGGCCTCATCGCATGATTTATGGTTGCTCATCCGCGAATACTCACTTTGCCCATCCTGTTTTGCATCTTTTTCGCCATGTGCCAGGCGGACCACATTCATCCGACCGTCCCATTCGTCATTAACCCGGTTTCGCACCAGGAACAGGTCGACATCCTTGCGCTGGGTGATTCCTACACCAAAGGTCAAAGCGTGCTCTGGCCCAGCAATTTTCCCAACCAACTGGCCGACAGCCTCCGTTTGGAAGGCAGAGAAATCCTTGGCCCCCGGGTGATCGCGCAAACCGGCTGGCGGACCGACAACCTGAGCGATGCTATTGACGGCACACTGGAAATTGCAGACAGCACATTCAGCATTGTAACACTCTGTATTGGGGTGAACAACCAATACCAACATGCCAGTTTCGACGTGTACAAAACTGATTTTGAGCAGATTCTAAAAAGTGCCATCGCGCTGGCCGGTGGTCGCCCGCAGCGGGTGTTTGTGTTGTCCATCCCCGATTGGGCTTATACCCCCTTTGGCCAGGCTGCATCGAATCCGGCGCAGGTGTCCTTGGAGATTGATCAGTACAACGCTGCCAACAAGCATATTTCACAGCAATACGAAGTGAATTACCTGGATGTCACGGGCATTTCCCGCGAGGGGCTGAACCATCCCGATCTGGTGGCCAGCGATGGTCTGCATCCCTCAGCGCAGCAGTACACGGAGTGGGTCCCCTGTAGCGCCAACCTCCAGGTTGGCGCCGCTCGGTCATGCGCCAACCTGGAGGTTGGTGCTACAGAAATCGCCACAGCGCTGCAGCATGCAACGCCTGCATAAACTCCCCGTTTTCCAAAGCGCGTTTCACCTCCTCCGGCGACAGGAGATGCACCGTCATATCTTCGGAATGATCGTAATCCGGGGGCCTTTGCAAACTGACCCCGGTAGCCAGAAAAATGTGGCAAGTATTTGTATGCGTAGCGGGATTGGCTGAAAGGCTCGTAAAATGTTCCCACTGGCCACCGCCATAGCCTGTTTCTTCCAGCAATTCCCTGCGCGCACTGTCCAGTGGCGATTCGCCCGGATCAATCACTCCCGCCGGCAGTTCGTAATGTACCGCGCCGATCCCATGGCGGTACTGCCTTACCAGTACGATGTCGCCCGCAGTGGTAATCGCCAGCACCGACGCCCAGTCGGGATATTCAAAAACGAAATATTGGTCCAGTACGACCCCGTTCGGGAGCAACACCTGGTCTTCCCGAAGGGTCATATAAGGTTTGCGGTCGAGCAGATACTGGCTGCTGAGCACTTGCCAGGGTTTTGGATCTTGCATAACGGAATGAAATAAAGGAAGCATTCATGGTTAAATCTGCCTGCAAAGGGCAGTCTGGGAGAATTCAAACGACATACTTCCGGCAGACCGGAATTGACGTATTTTGCCCGCACAAAACAAGGCGAATCAATTCGCCCTGCCAAACCCTGTTGTATGGAATCTCGCAAATCATTCTGGCTGGTCCTTGTCAGTGTTGTGGCTGTTGCGGCCATTCACCTGGCTGCGCGTTACCTGACCTTGCCCATAGACCCCGATTTTCTCACCGGTCTTCGCTGGTACGCCATTGGCGCGCTGGCGTATTTTGGCATTCAGCAACGTTCGCTGACCACCTGGATACTGATCAGTATGGTCATCGGAATGGAGGTTGGCGTAGATTTCCCCAAAGTAGCCGGCCAGATGGAAGTGTTGAGCAAGATTTTTATCCAGCTGATCAAAACCGTTATCGCCCCGCTGTTGATGGCTACGCTTGTGGTCGGTATTGCAGGTCAAAGCAATTCCAAGGCAGTGGGTCGTATGAGTGCCAAGGCGTTTACCTATTTCCTTATCGCCACTTCCATTGCCCTTGTCGTGGGCCTGGTGGCGATCAACTGGAGCCAGGCAGGGGTTGGCATCGTCTCAAAAACACCTGTTTCGGCCCCCGCCGCCATGCCGCTCGCGAACCTGACGGCACAGGTGGATTCGGTCAAAGGCACAGTGCAACTGTATTACGGAGAAAAATTGCTGAACCCGCCGACCGCCTTGCCAAAACAGGACTGGAAGCAGGTCGTACTTCATATTTTCCCTGAAAACCTGGCCAAAGCCGTGTACGAAGGCGCTGTTTTACAGATCGTTATATTCAGCCTGATCTTTGGATTTGCATTACGCCAGGTGACCGAAGTGCACCGAAAAGTCATGCTCGACTGGCTCGAAAGCCTCGGTGAAGTGATGTTTAAATTTACCAACATCATCATGTACTTCGCGCCGTTTGCCGTAGGCGGCGCAATGGCTTATACCATCGGGACCATGGGCTTCGAGGTTGTCTGGAACCTGGTGAAGCTGCTGGGTACCCTGTACCTCGCCCTGATCGTGTTTATTCTGCTGGTGTTCATACCCGTACTGATCTTTTTCAAAATCCCGATCAAAAACTTCTTTCGCGCGATTTACGAACCCGCGTCCCTGGCTTTCGCCACCGCCAGCTCGGAAGCCGCTTTCCCAAAGGCCATGGCAGCCATGGAGCAATTCGGCGTGCCCAGAAAAATCGTTTCCTTCGTATTGCCCACCGGGTATAGTTTCAATCTCGACGGATCAACCCTCTACTTGTCCCTGGCCTCCATTTTCTGCGCGCAAGCGGCCGGCATCCAACTGAACTGGGAAACCCAACTTGCCCTGATGGGTACCTTGTTGCTCACCTCAAAGGGTGTAGCGGGCGTGCCGCGGGCTTCGCTGGTCATCCTGGCCGGCACCGTCAATCAGTTCCATATCCCGGAATGGCCCATCGCCGTGATACTCGGCATCGATGCCCTGATGGATATGGGCCGCACTTCCGTCAACCTGATGGGCAACTGCCTCGCGTCGGCTGTGGTGGCCCGCTGGGAGGGCGAATTTGACGACGAGAAAGCACACGCGGTGTAATAGGCAGACTGGATTGCCGCCCTTTAAACAGGACATTCTGAACAGACTAATTTTATTCCAAACAGGCCGGTGAATTTGAATGAAAACCCCTTGGTCCGCTGCATTTGCGGCGCCAGCGGAGTGGAAAATATTCCCGCCTGTTGTTTCTTTTGTTCAAAAACTGCTCCTGATGGAAACACATTGCCTTACCGTTTTCCCCAAATTAGTCATATTTCTCCGCCCGCTTTCCCTGAAAGGAGCGGTCTTTGCCTGGTGCCTGTTGTTGGCACAGCTCACTTGGGCGCAATGTGTCATTACAGTAGATGCCGGCGAGGACCAGTTTGTGTGCGCTTCGCCAGGCCAGGTGACACTGAATGGCTCCATCGCAGGGGATTACCTCAATTTCAGCTGGATGCCCACGGCCGGCATGACCGGCTCGACGACGCTGACGCCCACGGTCAACGTCTTCCAAACCGCTACTTACATCCTGAAAGCCAAAGCCGCCGATTATGGCATGAATGCCGTGGATAATGGCGATTTCGAACAGGGCAACACCGGTTTTTGGACGGATTACAACTACAATCCGAATTTTTCGGGCTATCCCTTCGGCTCTTACGACGTGGCGCCGTTTGCCGTGCCGCTGACCCATTGCCCCGACCATACTTCCGGCAGCGGCAACTACCTCTGCGTCGATGGCGCCGAATTCCCCAACGAAATGGTCTGGTGCCAAACCGTTACCGTCACGCCCAATACGGAATACCTGTTGTCGGCCTGGGTCACTTCGATCAATTCGGTGCCTTTGTTTGCCAACCTGGAATTCACGATCGACGGCGTTCAGGTGGGCAGCAATTTCGGCGCGCCGCCGCAATGTGTCTGGTCGCAATTCACGGGCATCTGGAACAGTGGTCCCAATTCCTCGGTCACTATTTGTATTGAAGACCTCACCGTTACCGGCGCCAACAATGATTTCGGGATCGACGATATCGGCCTGTATCCCATCTGTATGGATGCCGATACGGTAAAAGTCAACGTCGTCAGCCTCACGGCGGTGGCCAATCCCAGCGTGGGCTTGCTGCCCTGCGACGGTGCGAATTTTACGCTGAATGGCACGGGGTCGAGCACGGGCCCGCAAATCAGTTATCAATGGGACACCCCCGATGGCAATATCGTTTCGGGCGGAAATACCCTCCAGCCGGTCGTGAATGCAGCCGGAACTTATACCCTGACGGTCACTTACGACTTTGGCAATGGAGAATGCACCAAAACCGCCACCGCGACCGTCATCGAAACCCCCAATCCATTGAGCACCTGGATCAACCCGCCACCCACGCTGGGCTGCGGCTCGAACCAGATCGTGCTCAATGGCTTCTCCAACCAGGGGACTGTGAATTACGCCTGGTCGACGCCGGATGGTAATATCGTTTCAGGCGCCACTTCGCAAAATGCCATCGTGAACCAACCCGGCGTGTACAACCTTCTGGTCACCAATTTCATCACCGGCTGCACGGCTACTGCCACGGTAACGGTGCAAAGCGGCAACAATCCGCCCACGGCTGTCGCTGCAGTGCTGGACACGATCACCTGCGCCCAGACTCAGGCCACCTTGTCGGGAGCCGGCTCCACCACTGGTGCGGGCATCGTCTATTCCTGGACTACTCCGAACGGCGTTGTGGTGTCCGGGCAAAATGCCATTCAGGCCGTCGCCGGAGCGCCGGGGACGTATTTTTTCACCGTAAATAATACCAACAGCAACTGCAGCGCCACCGATACGATCACGGTGCCGGCCAACACGGCCTTGCCGCAGGCGGGCATTGCCATCCCCGGTCCGATTTCCTGTCAGGTCGATACGCTCCTCCTCAGCGCATCGGTGAGCCCGGCCAATGCCCAGCCGGTTTGGACGGCCAGCGGAGGCGGGGTGATTGTGGCTGGCGACAGCAGCACTACGCCCCTGGTGACGGCTGCGGGTATTTACCAGCTCACTGTGACGAATCCAGCGAATGGCTGTTCCATGAGCGTTCAGGATACCGTGTTGGCTGATCTGAATCCGCCGCTGGCTTTTGCACAGGCGCCAGATACCCTGAGTTGCCAGACGGCCCAGGTCATGCTTTCAGGCGCTGGCAGCAGCAGCGGGGCGGCGTTTGTTTACCAATGGACGGGAGGAAATGTGGTTTCCGGCGGCAACACGCTGAGCCCGCTGGTCGATCTTTCAGGTATTTACACCCTTTTGGTTACGGATACGCTGAATGGTTGCAGCGCCGATACCACTGTTTTTCTTGCTGCCGATACGACTTTCGTGATAGCCCAGGCGCTGTCGCCCGATACCTTGTCCTGCGACAATTCAGTGGTGACGCTCGATGCCGGCGGCTCCGCCGGAGGAGTGGTTTTTTCCTGGACGACCCTATCCGGACAAATCGATAGCGGAGCAAATACTCCTACGCCGACGGTGGCCTTGCCGGGTGTTTATTACCTGCAGGTTTCAAACCCGGTAAACGGCTGCAACGATACCGATTCGGTTCTGGTGATACAGGATGTGGCGACGCCCCTCGTTCAAATTCAAGTGCCGCAGCCCTTTACCTGCACCATGCTGAGCCAGACCCTGCAAGCCCAGGTGTTGTCGTCCGGTTCGTTCAGTTTCGCCTGGTCGGCGACCAACGGCGGTACTTTGATTTCGGGGAATAACACGGCAACGCCATTAATCGGAAGCCCGGGCGACTACCAATTGACGGTGACCAATCTTGCCAACGGCTGCTCCGTAACCGCAGCGGTCACAGCAACGGCCGATCAGGGTACTCCAATTGCAGTGCTTGGTCCGGCCGGCACGATCACCTGTGTCACCCCCAATAGCGTGCTCGACGGCAGCGCCTCCTCGTCCGGTCCGGGTTTTGCCTACCAATGGACGGCAAGCGGCGGCGGACTTATTCTTTCGGGAAATAATGCGCCCACAGCGGTGGCTGGCGCTGCGGGTGATTACCAATTGCAGGTTTTAAACACTGCGAATGGTTGCACGGCAACGGCCTCGGTTCAGGTATTGGCTGATCTTCAAACCCCCGATGCTGTTCTCGGCGCTCCTGCCGGAATCACCTGCCTGCATCCGGCTGATACCCTTTCGGTTGCAAATCCGGTTGCAGGCTTATTGTACCAATGGCAAACTTTGGACGGCCAGATCATTTCAGGTCAAAACACCCCGGCAATAGTGTTGAGCGCCGGTGGAACCTATTCGCTCGAAGTAACCAACCCGGTAAACGGCTGCACATCCGCCAGTTCGGTTCTGGTGCCTGAAAATACCCTGGCGCCGCAGATTCAGGTTGCCGCGCCGGCTTTACTGACCTGCGCTTTGACCACTCAAACCCTCGACGCCCAGGTCATGCCAGCGGGGAATTACGATTTTGCCTGGACGAGCGCCAATGGCACGGGCATTGTGTCGGGCAGCGCCACCGCTGCGCCCCTCATCGATGCGCCGGGTGATTATCAGGTTATCGTGAGCAACCCTGCAAACGGTTGCTCCAGTTTACAAACCGTTTCCGTAACGGCCGATTCCTTGCGTCCGCTTGCGGCCATCGTCAGCGCCGGAATGATCACTTGCGCAACACCCCAATTGACCCTCGACGGCAACAACTCCTCTTCCGGTTCAAACATCACTTACCTCTGGACCAGTCCGGACGGAGGGACGATCATTTCAGGCAATACCAGTCCCGACGCGGTGGTCAGCACCGAAGGCACCTACCTGCTGCAGGTGACCAATACCACGAACGGTTGTTCCGCAGTCACCAGCGTACAAATAACTGAGAATGTGCAGGTTCCTGATGCTGCGATTGTGCAACCCGGATTGTTTACCTGTTTGGCCGCAACTGATACGCTTTTTGCAGCCAACCCGCTTGCAGGACTTGTTTATCAATGGCAAACCCTTAACGGGCAGATGTTAGCAGGGCAAAACACTCCGGCTCTGGTCATTGCTTCAGCCGGAAATTATGCCCTTACTGTTAGCAATCCGATCAATGGCTGCACGGCGGAAAATACGGTTCAGGTACAACCCGATGCCGATACGCCAGTGGCGGCAATTGCTGCGGCGGACACGATTACCTGTGCAGCGGCCAGTGTTGTTTTGAATGCCACCGCGAGTGCAGGGCCCGCATTTACCTATGCCTGGACGGGCAGCGGACTGGTTTCGGGCGTGAATGGCCTGGCGCCGGTCGTCGACGCGCCTGGCGTGTACACTTTGCTGGTCACCAATACCTCCAACGGCTGCACGGCGCAAACATCTGTCGATGTGCCAGCCAATACGACCATACCGGTCGTTTCCATCGCAGCGCCTGCAGTACTCACCTGCGACGTGGTCATTACCAATCTGTCTGCCCAGCCGGCCGGCAATGGCTTCACGTGGCAATGGATTGCGACCAATGGTGGGAATATCCTGAACGGAGGTACAACTGCCAGCCCCGCAGTGAATGCTCCGGGGGCTTACCAAATCACTGTTACCGACCTGCAAAATGGCTGTACGGCATCCGCATCGACCACCGTCAGTGCCGACCAGCTCGCGCCGGTCGTGAATATTGCCTCGCCCCCGACGCTCACCTGTGCTGACTTGGAGGTCGGATTACAGGGTCTGGTGCAATCGCCGCTTAGCGGTTTTTCGGTTCAATGGAGCACCCAGAACGGGAGTATCGTCAATGGAGCCAATACTACAACGCCGCTTGTCGATGCCGTCGGCTTTTATCAAATGACCGTTGAAAATCAAACAAATGGCTGCGCGACTACGGCTGACGTGACAGTCGTAGCCGACCAGACACTTCCTTCCGCAAATGCCGGCGCCTCGGCTAATCTGACCTGTACGACTACTCAGCTGACCCTGAACGGCGCTGCATCGGCGGGTGGAGCCCCGTTTTCTGTCCTGTGGTCGGGTCCGGCTGTGCTCTCCGGCGGCAACAGTTTCAATCCGCTGATCGGAGCGCCGGGGGTGTACAATTTGCTGGTTACCAACCAGATCAATGGCTGTACGGCCTCTTCTCCGGTCAGCATCGGCACCGATACGGTCAGCCCGATCCTGCTCATTCAAGCCCCGCAAATATTGACCTGCACGCAGACAACCGTGACGCTGGATGCCTCGGCTTCGAGTCAGGGGCCGGTTTATTCCTACAATTGGACCACTTCGGACGGGCATTTTATGGCCTTCCCCGCTCCGCTGACGCCTACCGTGGACCAGGCCGGTCATTACACTTTATTGATTCAAAATCAGCAAAATGGCTGTGAAAGTACCGCTGCCGTGGCGGTCCTGCAGGACCTGCAACCGCCCGTGGCGGATGCTGGCCCTTCACAGGCTCTGCACTGCCATCAGACCCAGGTGAATTTGCAGGGCAGCAGTACTACTTCGGGGCAGCTGAATTATCAATGGTCGGCTACCATGGGCGGACAAATCATCTCAGGAGCCGGTACCAGCACTCCGCTCGTGGGTGCTGCCGGCATATACCTGCTGACTTTGACCAGTCAGGGAAATGGCTGCACGGCCATCGACAGCGTTGCGGTAACGGAAATTCCAGACCCTGAATTTGACCTCGTGGTGGAGCAGCCCGATTGCCAGGTTTCCGTGGGAAATATTGCTGTGGTGCAAATTTCAGGTGGTATTTCGCCCTTCTCAGCCTCGCTGGACGGCGGCTTGTATTTTCAAAATGCCCTGGAATTCAACAACCTGAGCCCCGGTGATTACCAAATAGTCATACAGGATGCCAACGGCTGCACGGCCACGCAGACGACCGAATTGTCGGCGCCCGTGTTGCCGCTCATCGAGCTGGACGCGAGTGTCGACATTTTTCTGGGCGATTCGGTCATCCTGAATCCGGTGGTTACGCCAAATGACGTGGCGAGTTGGGAATGGTCGCCAGCCGAGGGCTTGTCCTGCTCGGATTGCGCCGAGCCGGTCGCCCGATTGCTGCGCAGCCAGGTTTTCACGCTGACGATCACGGACCCGAATGGCTGCACGGCAACCGCGACGACGCGCATCCGGGTGGATCGCCGCAGACAGATTTACGCGCCGAATGTTTTTTCTCCGGATGAAGACGGCCACAACGACTGGTTCGCTATTTTCGGCAGGGGAGTGGCCGAAGTGAAAAGCCTGATGGTGTACGACCGCTGGGGCAGCCTGGTGTGGTCGAGGGAGCACTGGCCGGTCAATCAGGAATCCGAGGGCTGGGACGGGCGCATCAGGGGGCTGGCTGCCGCTCCGGGCGTGTACGTCTGGCAGGCCCAAATCACCTTTGTCGATGGGCAAACCGAGGTTTTTGCAGGAGATGTGACGGTTCTTCGTGAATGATTGGCTATTGACAAAAAACAAGAGTCGCTCCGGCGTTCCGAGGCGACTCTTAAACATTCATTCAGGTATATTCGATCAGGGCAGCAGCACCTGGTCAATCACGTGAATCACTCCATTGCGTGCCAGCAGGTCGGTCAGCACGATATTAGAGCCTGTGGCGTTGCTGTTGCCTTTTACTTTCGGGCCGCCGGTGAGTGTGATGGTCACATTATTTCCGGCCAACACCGTAGGTGCTGAAATGCCTTCGCGCAAATCGGCAGAAAATACGCGGCCGCCAATCAGGTGGTAACGCAGCACGTTGCGTAGCACATTGATGGTCCCGGGGTCCTGAATGGTTTTGATGTTGGCTGCATTATTCAGTGGTGCGGGCAGGCTGGCGAATGCGGCATCAGTCGGAGCAAACACCGTAAAGTTGTTCGTCGGTGAAAACAATGCATTGGTCAAACCGGTCTTTTGCAAAGCGGCTACAAGAGCTGTGAAATTGCCATTCGAGATAGCGATCTGTGCAATGTCCTGGGTTGGGAACAGCAACACCTTGTTTACCACGTGAATGACGCCATTGCTAGCTTGCACATCGGCTGCTACCACTTTGGTATTTCCGTTGATGAAAACAGCGCCGGCGGCATCGCGGCCTACATAAAGCACGTTGTCATTTGGCGTCGCGGCATTTTTGTAGGTTGGATAGGAACCGTTGCTCAGTTGGGCTGCGGTTCGTTCACCAAGTGCGACGTGGTAGCGCAGGATATTCCGCAATTGATTGATCAACTTCGGATCGCTGATTGATTCGATATTTTGCGCATTGTTAAAAGGCGCGGGCAAGGCAGCGAAAGCAGTATTGGTGGGTGCGAAAACAGTGGCATCCAAACCTGCGCCACTCAGAAAGCCGACCTGGCCGGTTTTCACTACTGCGGCTACGAGCGTGCTGAAATCGGGATTGGAAAGAGCAATGTCGACGATGGTGTTGTTCTGGCGGTCGGTTGCGATGGCGCTTCCATTGGTCGTCGGTTCATCGTTCAGGATATCCTTCTGGCAAGCAGCCAGGGTGAGCAAAAATGTAAGCGGAAGTAAGGCCAGGCGCATAGTGCGACTGGCAGGACGGTGAAAATTGTGCATTGGTGTGGATTGTTTGACGTGTGAAATTGATTTGTTAGAAGTGTTCCAGCATGCACGGAATGCGACAAAAAACAAGCTTTGGTTCCTTGGGTTTTCAACAGTCTACAAAATCAATAGAAAATGCCCAAAGTGGGCAGGAGTCGCGTTTGCAATAAAAAATGACGCTTTTTTTTGAACAAAATCATTTCATCTTTCGGTCCAAATTCAACTCACTCATGGTTCTCCCGGATCAACCTCAGCCTAAATCCTCCTACCGCCTGCTCAATGCCGCGGTACTGGTGGCAGCACTGGGCTATTTTGTAGACATTTACGACCTGCTGCTGTTCGGTTTTGTACGGCAAAAAAGCCTGCTTTCCCTCGGATTTACCCCCGAACAAGCTTTCGACATCGGTCTTTCCCTGCAAAACTGGCAGATGTTCGGTTTGCTGCTCGGCGGAATTCTCTGGGGCATTCTGGGCGACAAACGGGGTCGGGTTCGTGTCCTTTATTTTTCCATAGCCCTCTATTCCGTAGCCAACATCCTCAACGGATTTGCCGGCGGCTATACCGATTACGCCATTTTTCGATTCATAGCGGGCATCGGATTGGCGGGCGAGCTGGGGGCGGGCATCACGCTCGTCGCCGAGGTGCTGCCGAAGGAAAAACGCGGCTACGGAACCACGATGGTCGCCGCCATCGGTCTGTCGGGCGCTTTGCTGGCCTGGGTTATCGAACACAATTTCGAATGGCGCACCTGTTATTTTATCGGCGGCGGGCTGGGTATTTTGCTGCTGCTGCTGCGAGTGAGCGTGGCCGAATCGGGCATTTACGACCGCGTGAAAAAGCAGGCGAACGTGAGCAGGGGCAATTTTTTATCCCTTTTCACTAGTTGGGACCGTACCTCGCGGTTCCTGCGCTGCATTTTTATCGGCACCTCTACGTGGTTCGTGGTAGGCATCCTGGTGTTTTTTGCTCCTGAGTTTGGCAAAATAAAAGGCCTGACAGGCATTACGGCGGGCAACGCCATTGCGGCCTGTTACACCGGCCTGATCCTCGGCGACATCGCCTCCGGACTGCTGAGCCAACGCCTGCAAAGCCGTCTGAAGGTGATGTGGATCTTTTTGATCCTCGACGTATTGGCCGTGACGTTTTATCTCACCGTGCCTTTTTCGAGCAATACGGCGTTCTACCTGACCCATTTCATGCTCGGCATTTCGGTCGGCTTCTGGGTCATTTTCGTGACCATCGGCGCCGAGCAATTCGGCACCAACCTGCGCTCCACGGTAGCCACTTCGGTACCCAATTTTGCCCGCGGCATGCAGGTGCCCATCAACGAATCCTTCAAATACCTGAAAAGCGCCGCCGTGACCGGCAGCGTGCTCACGGCCTCTTATATCGTCGGCGCGGTGTGTCTGGGGATTGCTTTTATCGCGCTGTTCGGCATGAAAGAGACCTTTCATGCCGACCTGGATTATGTGGAAGACATTTGAAAAGCGGTAATTATTGAGCCGTTTGGAGTGATCCCACGTAAAAATTATCGTCCACCTTGAATTGCTTCGCCGACACCCGGCAAGCGACTTGCTGCCAGTCGGTCGTCGGGTAAATGAAGTGCATTTTGTTGCGCGCCAGGGTAACTTTCACCGGCATATCGAACCCTGCCACGCAGTTCGACCAGCGGTAAAAAAGTTGTTTCTGATCGATCCGGTACTCCAAAACGGGGATTTGTGTCGTGCGCAGGTATTGATCAAACACCTTGCTCAGGTCGCGGCCGGCGTGTTGGGACACGTAGTCCTCAATTTGTTTGGTATCGACAGTCTGGTGGTAAAAATCGCGGTTCAGGCCGCGCAGGATTTGCCGCCATTTTTCATCGCTGTCCACGATCTGGCGGATGGTGTGCAACATGTTGGCGCTTTTGGGGTACATGTCGCCCGAGCCTTCCTGATTCACGCCGTATACCCCGATGATCGGGCGGTCGTTTTGAATGTTTCTGCGGGTGCCGGTCACGTATGCCGCGCCGGCGGCTTTACCATAAAAATATTCCGTATAGAGGCATTCGCTGTACGCGGTGAAGCCTTCGTGCACCCACATATCGGCGATATCGCGGTAGGTAATGTTGTTGGCAAACCACTCGTGCCCCGATTCGTGGATGATGATAAAGTCCCATTTGAGGCCCCAGCCCGAGTCCGAGAGGTCCCTGCCGAGGTAGCCGTTCTGGAAGCCGTTGCCATAGGTGACCGAACTCTGGTGTTCCATGCCGAGATAGGGCACCTGCACGAGTTTGTAGCCGTCTTCGTAGAAAGGGTAGGGGCCGAACCAGAATTCGAAGGCTTGCAGCATTTGTTTGGCTTGTCCGAACTGGTCTTTAGCCTGCTCCAGATTGGCCGGCAGGACGTAGTAATCGAGTGACAGCGGCCCTTTTTCACCCGGAAAGGTGTCGGAAAAGTGGACGTAGCCGGCGACGTTCACATTCACGCCGTAGTTGTTGATCGGGTTTCGGACAAACCATTCGAAGGTGCGCCAGCCGTCGGCTTGGTCGACCACCCGCCGCAGGCGCCCGTTCGACACGTCCGTCAGCCCCGGCGGAACGGTGACGCTGATCGCCATAGAGTCGGGTTCGTCGTACATGTGGTCTTTGCAGGGCCACCAGACGCTGGAACCGAGGCCCTGGCAGGAGGTGGCGACGAAAGGTTTGCCTTCTTTGTCGGCACTCCAACTGAATCCGCCGTCCCAGGGGGCGTGTCTGGCCACGCGGGGTTTTCCGCTGTAAAACAGGGTGACGCTTTGTTCTTTACCAGGCACTTGAGGGGCCGTCAGCCGGAGGAAATAGGCATTTTTTCCGCGCTTTTTCCATTGCACAGCCTGGCCGTTCTGTTCGGCTTTTTCCAGGACTAAAGGCGGCTGCAGGTCGATTTGCATGATCGTGTGACCGTTTTCGAGCACCTGGTAATGAATCGTGTTGCTGCCCTGGATGGATTTTTGCTCCGGGTCAATTTTTACCCGGAGGTCGTAAAAAGTGAGGTCCCACCAGGCCCGCTCCGGTGTGATACTGCCCCGCAAAGTATCGTCGAGGGTAAACTCCGCAGGTTTCTGAGCGTTTAATAGGAGTGAGCAGCCAACGGCGAGGAGGAAGGAGAGTTGTTTTTTCATCTATTTGCGACCGGGGTTTGTTTGAATGATGCGAAAACACAAACATTCGGCTAATGCCGACATTTTCCAAACAACTTCGGCGTAAAGCCTACATTTGCACCGTCAATTCCAAATTTTTGGCATAAAAAAGCAGTTTCCGCCAGTTGAATTGAAAAGCAATCGCCTGGCGCGGACGCAACCATCAACAGTTAACGCTCTCGAAAATGAACTTTGACCTCATTGTCATCGGTTCCGGTCCGGGCGGCTACGTCGCCGCCATCCGCGCCTCCCAACTTGGACTCAACACAGCCATCATCGAACGCGAAAGCCTCGGAGGTATTTGTCTCAATTGGGGCTGCATTCCCACCAAAGCCCTGCTGAAAAGTGCGCAGGTGTTTGATTACCTGAACCATGCGGAAGATTTCGGGATCAAATTGTCGAAGGCCGAGGCAGATTTTACGGCCATTGTCAAGCGCAGCCGCGGCGTGGCCGAGGGCATGAGCAAGGGCGTTCAGTTTTTGATGAAAAAGAACAAGATCACCGTGATCATGGGCAACGCCAAACTGGCCGCCGGCCCCAAAGTCACCGTGACCGATGCCGAAGGCAAAACGACCGACTACACTGCCAAGCACATCATCGTGGCCACCGGCGGCCGCGCCAAGGAATTGCCGAACCTCAAAATTGACGGTCAAAAAATCATCGAATACCGCAAGGCGATGTCGCTGGAAAAACAACCCAAGCGTATGGTCGTCGTTGGCGCCGGCGCCATCGGCGTGGAATTCGGATATTTCTACCACTCGCTCGGCACGGAAGTGAGCATCGTTGAATTTATGGAGCAGGGCCTGGTGCCCCGCGAAGACCCGGAGGTATCCAAAGAACTCACCAAACTTTTTACCCGAAAAGGTATCAAGGTGTACGGCGGCTGGGCGGTCGAATCGGTGGATACCAGCGGCAAAGAGATCAAAGTCAACATGAAAAACCGCAAGGACGGCGCGACCGAAACCATCCTCTGCGACGTGGTGCTCAGCGCCGCCGGCGTCACGCCGAATACGGAAAACATCGGTTTGGAGACACTGGGCGTCGCCGTCGACCGCGGCTACATCAAAGTGGACGAATACTTCCGCACCAACGTCCCGGGCATTTACGCCATCGGCGACGTACTGGCTACCCAGGCCCTGGCCCACGTGGCCAGCGCGGAAGGCATCACCTGTGTGGAAGCCATTGCTGGGCACCATCCCGAGCCGATCGACTACAACAACATCCCTGGTTGCACCTATTGCTCCCCTGAAATCGCCTCCGTAGGCCATACGGAGCAATCGGCCAAGGACGCCGGTTACGAAGTGCTGATAGGCAAATTTCCCTTCACGGCTTCCGGCAAAGCCAAAGCCGCCGGCCATCCCGAAGGCTTCGTCAAGGTCATTTTTGACAAAAAATACGGCGAATTCCTGGGCGCTCACATGATCGGCTACAACGTGACCGAGATGATCGCCGAGGTGGTGGTGGCCCGCAAACTGGAGACGACCGGGCACGAGATCATCAAGTCCATCCACCCGCATCCGACCATGAGCGAAGCGATCATGGAAGCGGCAGCGGCGGCTTACGGCGAAGTGATTCACCTGTGAAAAAAGGGGTTTATAAAGTTGATAAGGGTTTATAAGGTTTATAAAAAGGAGAGAGCGTCCTCTCAGCCTTTTTATAAACCTTATAAACCCTCTTTTTATCAACCCTCATAAACCCCTTTTTCAATTCAGTTCCTTCGCCCACAACAGCTCCGTCACCCGCTGTACCCCCGCCTGTAAATAGCGCCGGTATGTACTGAACGACATGTTCAGAAAATCAGCGGTTTTCTCCTGGCTGCCCACCGGATTGATAAAAGTGCGGTACAGCACCCGGTGAAATTTGCCGTCGATAGGAGAATCTTCTATTTCCTTCAAAAGGGTCTGGATTTTTTCTTTCAGCACGTTAATGCGTTGAGCATCAGCCGCATCTTCGCCGGTTTCCTGGACGATTAGCTTGGATCGAATGAGGGGGTTTTGCTGCAATTGTCCGTTGTTGTGGAAATGTTTGAGCGCTTCGGCCAGGCTTTCGCCAAATTCGGCTTCGCTCAGCACCACGACTTGCAGCCCTGCGGTTTCCATTTCCACGCCCGAAGCGGCTTCAGCGTCGATCTCGCGTTTGCCCAGCAGTTCGAGCCAGGCGAGCGGCGGTCGTACCCGCCAGTCGTGCATGTACCAGCCAAACGGTATTCCATTGACCGAAAAATCCAATTCCGGTAAATGCTGCAGGTCCGCGTAGGCAAAGGCAGGTTTCCAGAAATCCGGTTGTACCACCGACAACATGCTCACCGCCAGTCCCGGAGTGAAATAGTACTGCACAATAGTCAGGAACATGCTGCTTTGCAGGGGAGAAACGCCCTGGTGGGTGTCTTTGGCCATCCAGAAGCGGAAAGCGACCATTTGCTCGTTCTGCCTGAGGTGAAGGTTTTTACCCTGGTAATCCAGCACTTTTTTGACCACGGGGTCGCCAATGTTTTTGTCACTGCCAAGCTCGTGCAAGTTGATTTTCAGCACAAAAGCATTGGCTTGTTTGGCGCCGTCACGCCATACCCAAATCTGCGCCGCGGGATGTTTCGCCCAAAAATCGAACGCCGTTACGCTGTCCAGATCCTCATGTTGCAGGATCATGTCACGGATCGCCGGAAGATCGGCCTGCTGGGCAATGTCTACCCAAAAACTGCCGCTTTCC
>JBGAJY010000318.1:0-3304 GCA_044224705.1 Saprospiraceae bacterium | reverse complement strand
GGCCGGCAATGCCGGCATTTCCACTGACGATGTGTTTTTTGACAGGATTAACAGGATCGACATGATTCGTCGGCTCCGCCGACTTGCACGCATGACGGCGAAGCTGGCATGTTTCAATCATGTCGATCCTGTTAATCCTGTCAAAAAAAACCTGTCCAGTCGGAATAGTAATCTGTCCAACACGTCTCAAACCATGATTTAAGACGTCTCAAATCATCACTTGCGGCATCCGCCCTGGCGGGCCGGCGCAGTTTTGCCCCATCATTTTTTCACGGCAAAACTGTCTCCGACCATGCGTTTGTACTTCTCCATCTGCTTTTTGCTTTTCCAGTCCGCGCTTTCCGCCCAGACCATTACCGGCTTTGTGCTCGAACCCGGCGGCGCGCCGGCCGGCTTCGCCGCCGTTCAACTTCGCCGTTTGCCCGACAGCAGCTTCGTCGACGGGACCTCGGCCGGCGCCGACGGGCGGTTTGAACTGCGTGCCTCAGCACCCGGGACGTACTTTATTCAGGCCGGGCTGATCGGGTTCGCCGACGGTTTTTCAGGCGGGATCACTTTGGAAGAATCGCCTCTCGACGTGCAGGCTATCTCACTGGGCGCGGCAGGCGCCAGCCTCCGGGAGATCACCGTGCGGGCTTCCAAACCCCTGATTGAACGCCAGTTGGACAAAATTGTCCTCAACATCGAAGGCTCCGCGCTGGCTTCGGGCAACAGCGCTTTCGAACTGCTTCAACGCTCACCCGGGGTCGTCATCACGCCGCAGGACGCCATTTTACTCAACGGGAAAGGCGGCACACTCGTGACCATCGACGGGCGGCCGACGCAACTGAGCGGCGCCGACCTCGTCAATTTTCTGCACGCCACGCCGGCGGAAACTATCGCGGCCATCGAGCTCATCGCCACTCCTTCGAGCAAATACGACGCCGAAGGTGTGTCGGGCATCATCAACATCCGGCTCAAAAAGAACCGCGCCGCAGGGTGGAACGGCAGCCTGACGGGCAGCTACGGGCAGGCCTTACACCACCGCGCCCAGGGCGGCCTCAATCTGAACTACCGGCCGGGAGCCGTCAATTTTTTTGGCAACTTCAACGCCACCAATGCCGCACAACTCGTCGACCAGCACATCGAGCGCTTCGTGGGCGACCAGATTTTCGCCCAAAACAATCCGGAAATTTCCAACTGGCGCTCCCAACAGATTAAAACGGGCGCCGACTGGTCGGCGGATGAGCGCAACTCTTTCGGGCTGCTCGTGCTGGGCTCGCGGTATGATCATTACACCCACGGCAACAGCCTCACCGACATACGTGAAATGAATCACCTTTTGCCCGATAGCAGCCTGCTCACCACGCGTTACAATCCCGAACACAACCGACGCTGGAATTACAACTTCAACTACCGCTACGCCGATACCCTGGGCACGGAATGGACCTTCGACGCCGACCGCATCACTTTTCGGCAATGGGCGCAAAATGATTTGAACAATACCCCTTCCAACACCAACGGACCGGCCACGAACACCGACCGGCAAAAGACAGACATGAGCGGCCGCATCACCATTTGGGCGCTGAAAACCGACCTGGTCAAAACGCTGGCGCGAGGCTTCAAACTCGAAACCGGCTTGAAATCCAGCTGGTCCTTCACCAACCATGCGCTGCAAACGGTTGCGAGTGCCGGCGATGGTTTTGAGCCCGACCCTGGTCGCAGCAACCGGTTTGATTTTCAGGAAAATATCGCCGCGGCGTACGCGAATTTCGGTCGCCAGGGTGATCGCTGGGGCTGGCAAATCGGTTTGAGAACAGAACGCACACGGGTCCGGGGCGTCTCCACAGATTTCTACGGCACGGCGGAACACCGCCCCGACACGGCTTATTGGGGATGGTTCCCGACGACATTTTTCAACTATAAAATCAACGGAAACAATCAGTTGGGCCTTTCCTTCAACCGGCGCCTGGAGCGCCCGGCCTACCAGGACCTCAACCCTTTCGTGTGGTACTCTTCGCTCTACACCTCCGAACGCGGCAATCCATACCTGCGTCCGGCCTATTCGCACAACGCCGAGCTGAGCTATACGTACAAGTATGCCTCGAGCATTTCGCTGGGCTATTCCCGCACGGGCAATGTGATCAGCTCGGTAGCCCGTCAAACTGGTGTGGAAGTATTTATTCAGCCCGAAAACCTGGCTCAGCAGGACCAGATCAGTCTGAACATCAACACGCCGCTGCCCATTGCCGCGTGGTGGGAAGGGTACGTTTGGCTGGGTATTTGGCGCAGCCGGTTTCGCGCCGATTTGCCCGAAGGCCGGTTGGATGCGGCTTCCTGGGGAGGCGGTTGCTGGGTCAGTCAGCAATTCAATTTGCCCCTTTCTTTCCGGATCGAGGCTTCCGGGTGGGCGCAGTTTCCGACCCGGGAAGGGATGTTCAGCAACCGGGGCATCTGGAGTGCCAACCTGGGGGTAAAAAAGAAACTGCTGCACGAACGCCTGACGCTGAAACTCGCCTGGTCCGACGTGTTCAACAGCCAGACCTGGAGGCAAAAAGTCGACTTCGGAGCGATTCGCGGCACTTCGCGCAACGACTGGGAAAGCCAGAACATTACGCTTGGTTTTACGTGGAATTTCGGTTCGGGGAAAGACCCTGCGCGGGAGCGGAAGATTGGGGCGGAGCCGGAAAACGGACGGATCAAGTAACGCCAACCTCCAGGTTGGCGGGTTCATAAAAAAAGTCCCTCGCAAATGATTTGCGAGGGACTCTGGCAAGTTGGAAGGGCTCCTTGGAAACTGCCAACCTGGAGATTGGCGTTACTCCGCGCCGTCGATCAAAGCGCGATCCACAGCCAAACTGCCGATGGTTTGGCCGCAGGATTTGCCTGCGTCACAGTCCATCCGGTAGTGAATGCCTCCATACAGGCGCGACAAGGAAGCTTCGTTCGCCCAGGCATCAAAAGTGGCCGCTCTGGCTGGGAAAATATGGCCCAACACGGTTGCAGCAGCTGACGAAAACGTCGAGTGGCCGGAGGTGTAGGAAGGGAAATTGGGAAGGCCCGTGAGGGTTTTGATCGAAGGATCGATCTGGCTGGGGCGCGGTACCATGTAGTGGTATTTGGTTTCCCAGCAGATGATGGCGGCATCCATCATGGCCATGTTCAACAGGGCAAAATTGCGCGCGGCGCGCACTTCGCTCTGCCCGGCGTTGTAAATTTCTTCGAAGGCAAACACGTTCCAGTGGCCCGGAGGCGTGTAAGTGCCCGTGCCGTCGGCCCAAAAGCTCACGATGCGGAATTTCTCGCGATCGGTGGGATCGGCTTC